>DAHUXT010000010.1 GCA_027307065.1 Ktedonobacteria bacterium | reverse complement strand
TCGTTGATAATGTGATTGGTAGCGTACTGCGTCGCCGCTGCCAGAATATAGCGGATGCTGGCGCGTTGCCTGCCAATTTTGAGCGCAACTGGACGCATACCCATATCCCGTCCCTCACCTGATTTCGCGTACCGCATGTTTCAACCTTGAAGCAGATGGCGATTAGCGCCTGCCGATTAGTGGAGTGTCATGTGTAGCGAGGCCGTTTCATTGCGTCCATGCACACATCGTCGTCGACTCAGCCATGCGTGTATACGCTCACTCATATGTTCTCATATGTCGCGTATGCATCGTGAGATGACAAGGTATCACTTGAACCTGCCAATGGTATCTCTGCTCATGCATTACGAGTGTCGCGGGCCGGTAAATCAAGATGTTTCCGGCATTCGCGCGTTGGAAGAGGCACGTGGGGATGGCAGAGAGAAGTTAATGACGGCCACCGCTTGCAGCCGTGACTCCACGACACCAGTGGCGTGGTGAATGCTCCACCCTGGCGACATGAATGGCGCGGCCACACGTAGCCGCAAACGTCAGCCTGCGGCTCCGCTGGATTCCCGCTACCAAGCAAGGCGGCTATACGCGTTCGGATGCGTCCGCAGCCCAGGAGGGCGCTATGGGTAGTGCCATCGAGATTGAGATGTCGTCAGTACCATCCCCATCGATCCAGATTTCGCCGCCCATGCTCGTAATGAAGTAGCGCGCGATATTCAATCCCAGTCCCTTGCTGGTGGGGTCATCAGAGGGGGTATGGTGTTCCTGCGAACCCGAGAGGAAGTCATGGTTGAATATCGGCCCATCGCTCCAGGAGCGCACGCCAAGATACACATAATTGCTATCGAGCCGACGCGCCGCCACCTCGATTTCGCGGCGTGGGCTTGAATACTTTAGCGCGTTCTCCAGCAAGTTCACGAGTACCTGAGTAATCGTATTCTCGTTGCCGAGAATAGGCGGTAGCTGCTTCTCAAGCTCTTGCACGACTTTCCCGTGAGCCGCGGGCAGTAAACCCAACGCGCGCTCAACCACGGCATTTACAGAAATGATTTCAGCATTGGGCGCAACAGTCGGGCTGCCTAATGATGGCCACTGGCTCGCGGTACTTACAACCTGCTGAGCCTCGCTCACGCCCAACTGCGCCGTCGTAAGCAGATGTAAATCGCCCTCGTCCCAATTGTTGCCATGCCGTAACTTCAGGGCTTCAAGTGCATAGCGAGCCGCGCTCAATGGAACCCGCAATTCGTGCAGGAGGAAGTCGTGGCGTGAGCCATGGGGCATTCCGGGCCGCTCCAGTAGGGGGGTGAGCCTGGAGGTCGATGGCAGCGGCAGTGACGGTTCGGCATGATCTGAAGGATCGTCGTAGTGTGTCAGCACGTTCGTAACGCTCTGCGCGCACTGTTCAACCCTGTTGACATTATTCCATTCGATGGCAGATGCTGTTCTCAGGGTAGCGATGGCGCCCCACGGCCTGCCATTGGTCGTGTACATCGGAGCCACAACCAACAGAACGGTCTGCTGCTGACGCTCGCCCGATGGGGTGAAGCGTCCCACCAACACCTCCGTGCGCCCAGCCTCGATGGCATCGCACACGCTTACGCGCGCCCATCGGGTGATCAGGCGTCCGCTAGTTTCTGAGGGGGGATATATCGAGGGTATCGCAATGGTCGGACGTTTTCCCTCACCTGCGATATCCAAGAGCGCTACAAATGCTACGTCAGATGCACTTTCTTCAACGCACTGCCGCAGCAGTTCACGCATCGCGGGGTAGGCCGATGGCGCACCCACGCCGAAATCTTCGCCCACAACGTCCCTCCCGCTTGGGCTCTCCCAGCCACACCACTGACGTTATTCCTGCCTTAGACATGTCGGATGTGTGCGCGCAATTCCCGATCAGCGCTCGCTCCGTTCCCTACACGAATCCCCTGCGAATCGCATCCGCCACAGCCTGCGCGCGCGTACTCACATCAAGTTTACGGTACACCGTCTGCATCTTGCGCTTGACGGTAATCTCACTCCAGAACTGTTGCACGCCAATCTCTCGGTTGTTCAGGCCAGACGCCGCCAGTCGCAGCATCTCCAACTCTGCCTCCGTGAGACCGCATTCATTGCGAGCGCGCTCCTGCACCATTTCGTGGAGCTGCGTCAGCGCCTTCGTCAGTTGTCTCGCGCTGCCGATAACACGTTCTCCGGCGCGAACCTGTCGCACCGCAGCAATGAGCGCTTCCGGAGGCAAGTCCTTCTGCAGGTAGCCTTCTACCCCAACGTTTATCGCGGACATCAAGTATTCATTCCCGGATTGCGCGGTGACGATGGCGATTTTGACCCCTGGGCAAATGCGGCGTAACTGATGCACGAGATCAAGTCCGCTGACAGTGATCTCGCCTTCATTGATGGCGACATCAAGCAAAATAAGGTCGGGGCGTTGTGCGCGCGCCTCCGCCAGCGCAGCGGCGCTCGTCCATGCCTTCCCGACAATCTCAAAATCATCGGTGCGTTCGAAAAGCGCTGCAAGGCCTTCACAGAAGGTGGGATGATCGTCCACAATTAAGACCCGAGCGCGGGTCGTCTGCACGGATGTCATGACTACTTTCCCACACTTTCTTGCCAGCTGTTGACCCGGCCGAATAGATGCTTTCGGTTGTTTATCCACTCACACGGTGTGCTCTCTTCGCCAACGTATCTGCGCTGCGACACATATTCGCGTCGCCGATAGTTGGGTCAGCCCAGAAGCACAATCCCGTGGCTACCTCATGTCATCGCGCCATCGAGGTCTGCTATTTTACCTCGTTTGTGTGATGAACTGAGCACCATCGGTCTCAGCGTCCATGCATGGCTCGCGAGACCTTCAGATAGCTAGTGAACGCCATTCTCGCAGGCAACTCATTTTGCAGACAACGCACCCTGAGTATGTTTGTTGGAGAATGGGGCGTGAACACACGTGGTTATCCGTTGCAACAGGCGAATGACAACCTCATTGTCTCATTCGTGCGCGGTAGAGTCACCGCTGAGTATGCCATTGAAACGAAGCACCTGTCAATGGAGAAACATGCGTAGGAGACACCATTAGATCGTTTTGTGAGCCCTTGCACAGTCTGAGATTTCTCGCGTCTTTGGACGACTCCCAGTGCCATCAATCTGCCTGCTTCCTTCTGGCAGTTGCTCACCAGAGCGACACGGTTACAACGGCGACGTGAAGAAGAGCAGGCAGGCGGCAGGCTGCTACGACAACGCTGCTACGACAACACTCCTGCCGATAGCATCACCATGAGCAGGAGTGTACAATCTTGTCTACATAATCACTTCTACTAGTTCAAATAACGCGCATTTACCCGATTTGGTATCACATCTGCCTCCGCACGATGGACCGGTGCGCATAGATGCAATCCCATCCACCGTGCGGAGCAGCAACAACCGCGAAGCCAATCGCGGCATCAATGGCAGGATGCTGTGCCAGAATCGACGAAAGTGCCGCTCTTGCCATCCGGAATGAACTGCCAGTCATACGAGCCTGCGTGCAGTGTCAGTTGCAGCACACCAAAGGCGATGTTACTCCGCACGAGGCTGTTGTTCGCGATCCCGATGAAGGCCGTCTGGCTTCTGCCGCCAGTGCCGACGACAATCTGCGTGATGCCGCGCGAGGGATCGAAGGCGCCGTTGGCGTCCTGTGGTGCAAAGCGCTCGTAGTCGTGATCGTGCCCGTTGAGCACCAGATCGACGTTGGCACTATACAGGTCCGTCCAGATGTCGTGCAGCTCTGTGTCGCCGAGATTCGTTCCAGACGAGTAGTATGGGCGATGCCAGTAGGCCAGCGTGCAGGCGGCGGGGTGCGCCGCTAGATCAGCCTGGAGCCACTGCTCCTCAGCGCTACCTGCCTGGCATCCGCCAATCTGCGCGCACTCGCTGTTGAGCACGACAACGTGCCACGAGCCCAGGTTATACGAGTAATATCCCAGGCAGTTTACCGTGCAATTGGTATCCTGTGGCGAGGCTGCCGTCCCAAAGTAGGTATAGTAGCCGGGGGCGCCAGGAATCGCGCCGGGACATGTCGTATCGTACTCGTGGTTCCCAGCGGTCGGATAGGTGATCGCTTTCTGCTGGCCCCAGGTGGGGTCATACACATTCTGGTACGACTGGAGCAGACCGCATTCATACTGGTTGTCGCCGAGCGACAGCACAGCCGTAGCCCCGGCAAGTTGCGCCGCCGTCCAGAACTCCTGGCAGGCGCTGGCGGAACCTGCGCCGCCGTTGTACGAGCCGTTGTTCGAATCGCACGCGATGTCTCCAGCCGCCATCACCACAGGATCATTCGACGCTGTTGGGGTCGGTGTTGGCGTTGGCAATATCCCTCCGGCCGCCGTGTAATGGCTCTGGATCTGCCCGGTGGTGAGCGCCGTTCCGTAGATAGCCGCCTCGTCGACGCTTCCGTTGAAGTAGTAGTTCGAGTAGCCGCCTGCCCGGCCAATCGCGAGTGGACCGGTGCTTGTATTGGTAGCGCCCGTGATGCTCGTCGTATTAACGACCTGCCCGTTGACCGAGAAGGTGAGGGTTGAGCCGCTGCGCACCAGCACCAGATAATCCCAACGCGACGTACTCGGCGTATCATAGAAGTCAACCACCGCAAATTGGGCGCTCCCGACGAAGAGAATGCCCTTCCATTGGTTGTTGCTCGCCAGGCTGATGCGATATTGCCAGCCAGGGCCAGCCGCTGTGCTGGAGTCGCCCTTCTGGAGCACCGTCTGCGTCGTGCCATTGAGAGCGCCAGGCTTGGCCCATACCTCGATGGTGATGTCTCCGGTCGAATCCAGGCTGGCGTTGTCTGGCACTCCGACATAACCCGATGAGCCGTTGAAAGTCATGGCAGTGTTGGAATCGCCGGAAATCGCTCCAGCCGCTCCCAGTGTGGCGCCGCCGTAGATCGTCCCATTGAGGCCACTGGCGCCGCTATCATAGGCCGTCAGGCCAGACTGCTCGCCCAAGCGCCAATAACCAGCGGGCGTGTTCCCCAGCACTGCCGTCGAATAGGGCGTGCCAGCGCCGCCGGGACTGCCGCCCGCCGCGTAGTGAGACTGGATCTGGCTGGCCGAAAGCGCCTTATTATAGACCGCTACCTCATCGATGCCGCCGTTGAGATAGAAATTGGCGAACGAGCCAGCGCGGCCAAACGCCAGCATGCCAGTGCTAGTATTGGTGGCCCCTGTGATACTGATCGAGCCGACGTTTTGGTTGTTGACCGAGAAGGTGAGGGTTGAGCCGCTGCGCACCAGCACCAGATAATCCCAACGCGACGTACGCAACACATCGGTTGTATCGGTCACCTGATAGGTGGTGCTGCCGACGTAAATGGCGGCCTTCCACTGGTTCGTGGTACCAACGCTGATGCGGTATTGCCAGCCGGGGCCAGCCGTGCTGCTGGAGTTGCTCTTCTGCAAGACCGTCTGGCTGCTGCCATTGAGCACACCGGGTCTGGCCCACATCTCAAGCGTCATATCGCCGGTGATGTCGAGATTTGCCCGATCTGGCACTCCGACAAATCCCGTGGCCCCGTCGTACGTCATCGCGGTGTTCGAGTCGCCCGCGATGGCTCCCGCCGCGCCCAACGTCGTGCCGCCGTAGATTGTGCCATTATTGCCGCCGCCGCCGCTATCGAGCGCGGTCGAACCAGATTGCTCGCCCAGCCGCCAATAGCTGACAGGACTGTCGGCGAGAATCGTCGCGGCGTAGTTCGTTCCCGCAAGCACGCTCCCCATCGGTTGCACGGCGAATATCGCACTGATGATCAGCGCGACAGCCATCGCCGCGGTAGCGCGTCGACTCAGCCAGCGTGCTCTTCTGCCCTGGGATACCCCAGGCTCATTCATCTTCACTATGTGACTCTCCCCCCGAAACACGGTATGTGATCGCTGCAGGATAAACCGCTTCTCCAAAAGGCGCATGTGGATGCGCCTATGCGGATATGCGCCCACCGGCCCAATGAACCACGTGCCTCGATTTCCCAGATTCGGGCACGCTGGTAGCCATGCAGAGGTGCTGTTTGCTCCTAAATTCGTGACTTTGGCGCGATGTTAAAGTTGAGGATTGCTGCGCCACATGCCCTTCTAGCGGAAAAGCATGGAGGCGATCAGTTTGGTCGGCAGTGTGTAAGAACCGATTTTGCCCACTACTGATGCGCTGTGCAGAGAACCGGGGTTGACCGTCGTTGCGCTGTTCTTCCAGGTCAACACGATGCGGCCACCTGCGCCAACCGTGTTGACGAAGTCAGGGACTTGCGTGGTATCCACATTCAGGATGATATTCGTCGGAGTAATATGCACAGCAGACAAGGGGATCACACCATAGCCAGCCATGACCGGCTTTTCCTCGAGCACGACGCTGTATCGCAGACAGATGCCACCATTGAGCGCGGCCTGACAGTCATTGCCGACCTGGCTGATTGAGAGATTTAGTTCCAGATCTTCGCCATTGTAGAGCGATTCGGTATGCACATCGGCGCGAGCAAGAAGCATCGTTTTCGCCCCAGCGTGGCTGCTTTGAGCTGCGTTTGAGCGCTGTAGGCCAACCGACCCCAGCAGGATGCCTCCCGCCAGCACCACGAGTAGAGCCAGCGCCGCGGGAACTAGCGCGCTCCTATCACGCAACTGGCCCGGGAACCGTCTGATCCGCGTGATCAGCGACATGCGATTGGGTTGTGTCACAGTGGTAGCCCCCCTCACCTGTACCACAGACGATTCATCAGTACGGGCGCTGTGCCCGCGGAACGCCATTGTCCTCCACGAGCAATGGCACGACTGGTAGCGCGATCAGTGGCACGACGCCGACCCAGAATCGGTGAACGTACCGCCATGTCCGTCGCCAATAAACGTCCACGAATAGCCATTCGCGCTCAACGTGAGTTGCAGTATACCGAACGTATTCGCGTTGCGAACGACGCTATTAGCTATTGTCCCGTTGAAGCCGCCGTGACTCTGTCCGCCGGTGCCGACGATAATCTCGACGATGCCGCGTGCCGGATCATAGGTGCTATTGGCATCCTGCGGCTTGAAGCGCTCGTAGTCATGATCGTGCCCGTTGAGCACTAGATCAACATTGGCGTTGTACATATCGACCCACAGGTCGTGTAGTTCGGCATCGCCGACACTCCAGCCCGAGGTGTAATATGGGCGGTGGAAGTATACCAACGTACAGGCGGCAGGATTCGCCGCCAGATCAGCCTGGAACCACTGCTCCTGGACGCTGCCCGCCTGGCATCCGCCAACTTGCGCGCATTCGCTATTGAGCACGACAACATGCCAGGAACCCAGATTGTACGAGTAGTAGCCTTTGCAGCTGACGGTGCAATTGGTGTCCAGTGGCGAGGCAGCCGAGCCAAAGTAGGTATAGTAGCCGCCCGCTCCCGGCGCATTGCCGCAGGTGGTTTTGTACTCGTGGTTGCCGACTGCTGGCCGCGTGACGGATTTCACCTGGCCCCAACTGATGTCGTAGGAAAGCTGGAGTTGTGAAAGCGTAGCGCAGTCGTATTGCTCGTCGCCAATGGCAAGGACCGCGGGGTAGCCCGTCAGTTGCAGGGCGGTCCACTTCTCCTGGCATGCCGTTGCGGTTCCATTGCCGCCGTTGAAGGCACCATCGGTGGAATCGCATGCGATATCCCCCGCAGCCGCTACCTGCACGCTCGCTCCGGGCGTTGGTGTGACTGTAGGTATCGGTGTCGCTGTGGGAATTGGGGTCGCGGTCGGTATAGGCGTCGCCGTTGGCGTGGGTGTCGGCAACGGCGTATCCGTCGGCGTTGGCGTTGGCCCAGGTGTCGGAGTCGACGTTGCTGTTGGCGTCGCCGTCGCCGTCGGTACAGGCGTCGCGGTCGCCGTCGCTGTTGGAGTAGGGGTCGGGCCGGTACTGTTCGCGACGGCCAGGTGATTCTGAATTTGGGCTAGCGTCAACGCCGAGTTATAGAGAGCGACCTCGTCGATGCTTCCATTGAAATAGTAGTTCGAGTAGCCACCTGCCCGGCCAAAGGCTAATATCCCAGTGGTGGAATTGGTCGCCCCAGCAATGGCGACACTCCCAACTGAAATGCCGTTCACATAGAACGTCAGCGTCGAGCCGCTGCGCACCAGCACCAGGTAATCCCAGCGCGAGGTGCTCAGCACGTCAGTGGTGTCGACAACCGCGTACTGGGTACTGCCGACGAACAGGATACCCTTCCACTGGTTCGCGCTGGTGATGCTGACACGGTATTGCCACCCGGTTCCGGCGCTGCTGGCGCTGGTTCCCTTCTGTAGAACCGTCTGCGTCGTGCCGTTTAGCAGTCCTGGCTTGGCCCACATTTCGAGGGTCATATCGCCAGTAATATCGAGATTAGGGTTATCGGGCACGCTCACGTAACCGGTCGATCCATTGACCTGCGTGGCAGTATCGGTATCGCCAGCGATTGCTCCTGCCACACCAAGCATGTAGCCACCGGTATAGGCGCCGTTATTGCCGCCAATGCCGCTGTCGAGCGCAGTTGTGCCCGATAACTCGCCCAGCCGCCAGTAGCTGACGGGGCCGTCTGCAAGGACCGTCGACGCGTAATTCGCGGACGCCAGCGCGGTGGGTATATGCCGTGGCGGTATTGCCGCGAAGACAAACAGAACGGTGGAGATGCCCGCAAAAACGATCACCAGCGTTCGCCATTTTGGAGAAGCATGCACCCGAACTGCCATAACGATAATCCTCACACTGCCCGATGTTTCCGTGCTTGGTGGCTAGCGAAGGATATTGCTTGCGGCCCGCGGGATTCCAGAGTCTCACGCGGACAGTTTTGAGTAGATGGAGAGGTCATCTCGACCAATCGCGCCGACTTTGGCTCCGGTTTCACCAAGCCCGGACGAAGGCGACACGATGGCGCTTGTGAGATAGCTTCCGGCGGGGCATGCACGTAGAGCAGTCGCGGAGTCTGAGATCTCAGTATCCGACTCGGCGCATTCACCGCATGCATGTCTGCCATAACAGGTTCAACTGCATCGGCGGTGCGTCCCAGTGCTGAGACGCATCATCCAATTATGTATCTTTAGACGAATGTATTACAGCGAAAAAGTATCAATCTCCTGATACGAATGGTATCAACTTTGAAGTACCCGCAGGTAAGGCCATAACGCCTGGAGCGCTCATCCAACCGCGACATGTGTCTCGATGTGACGCGATGTGACATATTCGTTCACGCGCGATCAATGACCGCTCCAGCGTCCGCGATACTCGCTCCAGATACGATCGAGCACGTCGGCGCGAACTACCGCTTCCTCGCGTGTCACATCGACCACCTGCACCCGTGGAATCTGGTAGCGGAGCGCCAGCAGTCCCTGTCGCTGCGTTTCCAGAATCTCTGGGCTGTCTTCGCCTTTGCGAGCAAACATGACCTCGCCTGGCGCGTCGAGTACCAGCACCAGATCGGGCGCAGGGCACGAATGGCCCAAAACCCACATATAGAGCGCCTTAAGCCGTCCGGATGACGCGTGCGCCGAAACAAGCGCATCATAGACATAGCGGTCGAAGATCACTCCGCGCCCCAGCAACTGGTGATACCTTGCCACCAGATAGCCCCGCCAAGCCTTGGGCATGCGCGCGGATATCTCGACGGCACGTAGCGCAATCCACATGTACGGCAGGCGCGCCATCAAGCTCGTCTCGGAGCGCACAGGGCCGCTCTTCCACAGGCCCATGTAGACCGAACGCACAGGGAAATGGAACGACCGCTGAATCTCCGCCGCCAATGTCGACTTACCGGCCCCATCAGGGCCGAGCAGCGCCACACTGACGCCAGGGCGTCGCAGCCGGATGAGTGGAATCTCGGCCAGTTGCATGGCATGATTTACCAGGGAGCGCACCCGCGCCCGCACCGGGTCGCGCCGCAGCCATCCCGCCTTCAACGCTGAGGCATGATCCGTCAGCGATGCCCAGTCGCCCCGCTTGACTTCCATGATTAGTTGCTCCGCATCCCATTCGAGTGGGCAGACCAGGTCAACCAGTCGCGCCAGCGGCCCGTCGGCCCGTGCCTCGCTGGCAAGTGCCTGGAGACGGGCGGCTCGCCGAGGGGCGAACCGACCTTTATCGAGGGTGCAGTGCAGGAAGAGTGTCCAGAAGCCATCATCGGAAGCCAGGGTATAGAGTGCGCCCGCCTGCTGCCGCCGGACCAGGCACCCAGCCGCGGCGTCTGACCGCAGGTTGAGATAGGGTCCATAGGTGAGTTCGGTGACGATATCGAGCCTGACCCACGTTTGGCTTGGCCGATGGTAGCCGACGAAGAAGGTATGTGTGCCGCGTCCCAGGGTCGGCAGCTCCACATAGTCGTGCGTCGCCAGAAGTGATCGTATCCGCCCGATATCGCCGGGGGCAACCAGCAGATCGATGTCATCACCAGGGCTCGCCAATTCCTCTTCGCCGCGTAGCAACGCCCACTGGATTTTCTCTTGATTGAAGGCCGCAAATAGCGTCTCCACAGCAACATGCATCGCGGGCACGCTGGCCACCGGCAACACTGGCACTGCTTTTTGCCGCATTTCCGGAACGCCTCGTTGCATCTGCTGCTCTGCCGCATGCAACACATCATCCACGCTGATTTGGCGCAGACCAGCCATCCAGCAGGAATAGTCCCAGCAGCCACCGGTGTTGCGCGCGTTGTGTTCGTCCTGGCAGGCACTGATCTTCGTAGCCAGGTCATCGCCCATGCGCCTGATGACGATAGGCTGCCGCGCCCCAAATACGCCGCTATCTGGCCGCGAAGGGCCAGCCAATACCACCGCGGGAGCGCCAACGGCCTGCGTCAGCTCGAAGATGGAGCTATCGACACAGATGCAGAGCAAGCTGTGCCGCAGCAACACCGCTACCTGTGGCAACGTCGTCTGGCCGATGAGCGAGATCGAAGGCACATTCATGCCCTGACGGATATCTTCGACATACCCGGTTTCGCTAGCGCTGCCGGTGAAGACAATCGCGGCGTCATGGCGCGCTACTAGCGCATCCGCTAGCTCTGACCAGCGCTCGCGCCGCCACTGCTGACAGGCCCAGTCGGAGCCGGGGTGCAGCACGATAAAGCGTTTGCCATCCGCCAGTCCATGCTCATGCAGCATTCGTGTCGCTGCCGACTCGTCATCCTCGGAGCAGGTGACGCTGGGTTGCGCCTCGTCGCCAGCATCGATGCCCGCCGCGCGCAGCAGCGCCGCATGCTGTGGCGGGTGGCTCTCGGTGCGCTTGAACGCGCCTAGATCGCTGGAGACCAACCACCGAGCGATTGCCTGCGGATAATTGACGTAGCCGACGCGCGTGCCACGGCTCGTCACAAAGCCCAGCAGGTTCTGAAAGATACCGCCCCAATAGAAGGTAATCGCGAGATCATATCCGAGACCAAGCCGCCACACCAGGCTGCACCATTCTCGCAGCTGGATCAGCCGCACGAGGAGGCGCGGATAAGAGCGATTGAGGTATATCGTGCTCTTCACAGAGCGGTCGATGTCCTCGACTCGCTCCAGCACGGTGAGCGCATCTTCATTCCCGACGACCGTCATGTGCGCGTGTGGATAGCGGCGACGAATCATCGCGATATAGGGTGTGATGCGCATCGCCTCGCCCGCGGAACATGGATCCACAACCAGTAGAATGCGCCTGCCAACACCTGTCGCCGCGCCCGCTGCAGCCCGAAGCCGCTGGTATTCGAGTCCCGATTTGACGCGTTCGACCCCCAGGTGCCCCGCCACGAAGAGCGTTCCGGCTGTCTGCGCAATCAGCCATGCCCAACCCGCGCCGATGATG
Organism: Ktedonobacteria bacterium; assembly: GCA_027307065.1. Lineage (GTDB taxonomy): Bacteria > Chloroflexota > Ktedonobacteria > Ktedonobacterales > JADMIN01 > DAHUXT01. The sequence continues at coordinate 17,068 of DAHUXT010000010.1, read as the reverse complement.
CCCATACGAGGTAACATGATCCACGCCAGCCCCACGGCGAGCGTCGCCATGCCGTTATTGAGCAGGGCAGCCAAGACAAGGCGCCTTTGCACACGCAGCACCGCGACGTAGACATTGGTGATGGCGTCGGGAATCGCGGAGATGACAAGCACGGTCAGCAGCGAGAACCCATAGAGCGCGTAATTTGGTCCGAACATCGAGAGTATCAGATGTCCGCCGAGGATGGCGGCAAGCATCGCCGGAACCAGCAGCGCCCCGATGATATACACACTGGAGCGCGCCTTGCGGAGAATGTCGCTGGGCGAGCCAGAGCCTTCGGCCAACAAGGCAACCGCGACCGACGGCGAGACCATGAAGAACAGACTGCCCACCTGCCACGACGTGTAGAAATAGGCGTTCTCCGCGAAGGAGAGACGGGCGACCACGAGCACCGGCATCAGGTAGATGGGCGCCAGAGCGCCAAGGCTGATAAACTGGTGGCCAGCGACCAGCGAGAGCATTGACCGCATCTGCGTCGCGATGCCGCGCAGTGCCAGCGAATAGGTCCGCCGCAATCGCGGAATGAGCAGCGCCCCACAGACAATGCTACCCGCTGCCGCGAGAATCCAGGCGACACAAATGACGATCGCGCCTGCGCGGCCAAACAGCACTGGGATTACCAGCAACGGGACGCGCAGTATCGCGAACGTCGCCGTACGCGCCAGCACGTTGCCCGCCACACGCTCCGCCGTGAACATCGAGTCGAGTAGAGCCGCCAGGGTGAGCAGTGGAACGCCCGCGATCAATGCCAGAGTATAGCCGCTCGAATTGCCGACCACGGCGAACTTCGGCGAGAGGACTGGCAGAAATATCGCCGCAGCGCCCCCAATCAACAGACTGGATATCGTCCCCGTCGTGAGGACCGCGTTCAGCGTCAGCGACCATGCGTGGCCGGATTCGCGTCGTGGGAGCACCTGAATCAATGTTGGCCCAATGCCCAGGTTCGCCAGCGTGGCGGCCAACATCATTGTGCCGATTAGCGCGGACGCCAGGCCAACATCATGCGCCGGGTACATGTGCGCGGCGATGATCCAGAAGAGGTAGCCAGAGCCAGCCGTCAGGGCGGTTGAGGTCATGACATACACGCTGTTGCGCAACAACGAATCGACACGCAGCCGGTTCACCAACAAGCTCATTGTTGGCCGTCCGGCGATGCCGAGTTGCTTTGGTAAGATCATGGCCTGGCCCTCTCGATGCTGGTTCGATGCGTTTATTGCGCGAGATGCGCAACAGATGCTCAATGACGACGGAACGATGAACGCGTTAGTGTGTCCCTCCGGCAGCGACTGGCTGGGGCTCCGCATACGCGCCTGGCGAATCGGGTGACGCCGCTCGGGCGACACGTCTCCGGCTCAGCAAATAGGCGAGCGGACCGTAGAACATCCCCTTCATCTCCAACCACGTCAGCTCTTTCGGATAATCTGCTCGCTTGCCCGCGTGATGCGGCGACCGCGCACTGAGCGCGAAGAGGAGACCATGTGGCAGCTTCCCAATAAAGTCGGGCAAGAGCATCGGCTTGGTCACAATCGCCTTGAACAAACAGGCGGAAAGTCCTGTGCCATAGCCCCGTATCTGGCCGCGCAGCCGCTCATACTCCCGGTGTGGCGGATGGCGCACGATCGCGGCCGGCTCATAGAGCAGCGTATACCCTTCGAGGATCACCCGCAGCATGGTGTCGATATCTTCACCGCCCAGGGTGGGCGTAGCGGGGCCAAGGGCAGTGTCGAATCCGCCCAGCGCCAGCAGCACCGAGCGCTTAAACGCCATGCTGCCGCCCGCGCCGTAGCTGCCGACCGTATAGGGAAAGAGCGGGCTTTCCCCGCGATGCGTCGTCAGATTGAAGATGCGGCGGTTGCACTGCTCTTTGCAGTATCCACCGAACTGCTCGAACCATCCCTGCGCGAGCGTCTGCGACTCCATCGGGACGACGAACCCCGTGACGCAGCCGATATCGTCGAGGCGATCGAATCCACGCACCATCTCGGTCAGCCAGCGCCGGTCGACCAGTTCGTCATCATCACCAAACACCACAATGTCGCCACGAGCCGCCGCCAGCCCACAATTGCGCGCCAGGGATGCCCCCGCGCGGTCCTCGCGGATGTAGCGCACCTGAGCTATGTCGCCAAAGCGGCGGTCAATGATCTGCTCGGTCGCGTCCGAGGTCGGCGCGTTGTCTACGACGATGATTTCATACTGGTCCGAGGGATAATCGCTCGCGAGAATCGAATCCACGAGCGCGGCAACGGGTTCGGGTCGGTTGTGCGTTGGGATGACAACGCTCACGAATGGAGCGCGCGCCAGAAAGGCAGCGTGCGCCTCGCAGCATGGCGGCATGCCCATCGAGGGTAGCCCCTCCGCGCCGAGCGTGGTCACTTCGGGCATTCCGTCTTCACGAAGATGCTCGTTGATGGTCGCGCCAAGTGCGTCCCAAATGCCACGCGCAAGGTGAGCGCCGCTAAAGCCGTCGTCCCCGGCGAAGAGTTCGATCAGGCCAAGTGGCTGCGTGTGCAGCCGCACGAGCACGAACGCGCGACGATATTCTTCGCCGGTGTCGGCGTTGACAGACCGCTCGGAGGGGAGCGGCTGGCTGATCTCCACCTCTAGCATGGCTGCTGGCTGGAAATTAGACGGCTGGCGCGTGCTTTGGTGCTGGGTTTGCCCCTTCCTCGTCATCGCGTCGGGCACATACGGCTTTAGGCGAGCACTGCTACGTGCTTTGAAGCGCCACACCGGCCGCGCGATAGTGCGCAGTGTGATCTCCAGCGGCGTCATCTGGTGCGCCATCAACTGTGCCAGCGCGTCGACGTCCATCCCCCCCGCGACGAGCAGCCGCCCCAGCGCGAACAGATCATCCGTCGCGGGACTGAGCATGTTTTTGACCGCGCAGGCCGACGTGTAGCCCGCCGCGCGCACTAGCCGCCGCACGGCACCCGTTGACCAGCCGTGCGGGTACGCGAAGCTGAACACCGAGCTACCCAGGTGCTCCTCAAGCAGGGCCTTGGATCGCTTGATCTCCGCATCGGCCGTAGCCAATGGGATCGCGTCCATTTGCAGGTGGGCGTGGCCGTGGCTGCCGCACTCGATACCACCTGCGCTGACCTCCGCCAGCTGGCTCCAGCTTGCCATCTGGCGCGCGGTTTCGCCCTCGTCTCGCAGCCAGCCAGATGTCTCGCCGACGTACGCCGTTGGCACATAGAGCGTGCCAACGAAGCCATGGCGTTGCAGCGCCGGAAACGCATTCTCGTAAAAGTCGAGGTAAGCGTCATCGAACGTCAGCACCACCGGCTTTTCGGGCAGCGAAGAGCCGCCACCCGCGCGCGCATTCACGAGATCCGTGACGGTGATCGGCGTGTAGCGTGACTCGTCCAGGTAGGCGAGGTGCTCCTCAAATAGCTCAGGCGTCACAGCCCACCGCGTGAACTGTGGATTGGACGACGCCGAGATGCTATGGTACATCAAGATCGGTACGGGCTGATCTTCCACAATAATGCCTCTGCTACGATTGTCGCGAATCACAACTGGTTGCTCCCAGACGCGACCTCAACGGGCGCCTGTGCCGCCACCTCGCCGGTCGTGGATGAACGACGCTGCGCTACGGCTGGCTTTAATGCCTCCACCACGATGGATTCGAGTTGGCTGAAGTCGTCTGAAATCCGGCGGCCGTGCGACTCGATGCCGCGAAGATTCTCATCGACGCTCACACCCGGATTGCATCGCTCGATCTCGCTGAATCCGCATTGTGCGAATGCGTTCCACAGTGTTTTCTGGTCGTAGATGAATTGATGGCCCCAATTGCGGACGAAATTATTGATCACGAAGGTATCGGCGTCAGACAGCGCATCAGGCAACTTCGTGCCCTTCAGGAAGGAGTCGGTCGCCCAGGTGATGTAGCGCAGCTGAAGATCAGACTTATCTTGGGTGTAGAGGTTGATCAGGAAGCTCAGATCGGGCGTCGAGATGCGCACCCTGCCGCCGGGCTTGACCACGCGATAGATCTCTTTGATGAGCCCCATCGCGGCCTGATAGGGGATATGCTCGATCATATGCTCGCTGAAGACATAGTCAAACGTATTATTCGGGAAGGGCAACGTCTTCGTGGCGTCGAGATAGATGACATCGCGAAATGGGCGCAACGCTGGCCGGGCGCTTTCGGCGGCGCCACTGGCTTCGCGAGCCTCCTGGAGGTTCGCGAGATAGACCCCCATCGAGCGCACCGGGTTCAGGTCCGAGTTGAGCCATCCGCTCAAGATGTTGCCGCCGCATCCGACCTGTAGCTTGCGCACGGTGTGCGAGGCGAGATAGTCCGACACGACTTTGCGTCGCACGACGAAGTGTGGTACCCGCAGACTGCTCCAAACGGCAGTCCTCACGCCATCGGGCGCCCGCTGCTCGAGGCGTTCAAATTGCTGAATCATGCCCATCGTTTCACATCCTGCCGCTACACCCGACATCAACCAACGCTTTAGTGCCCCGGTGCCTCAGTTCCGCAACGCGCCATCGCGCTCAACGTGCGTGCCGCGCATCCACACCTGCTCCCCCGCGTGCCGCAGTGATCGCGGCGCTGGAGCATTGCAGATTACCGCAATCCTATTGTCTCGCGTTCGGCCCTGTATCCCATAGCGCAAAGGTATCTCGTGCGCGATACCTGTCGTATCACCTTCCCAAAATCGCTCTCAAATGGCTCGATACTGCGGCTGTGAACTCGGCAAAACACCTGGTCGTTTGTCCGCTGCTATCCCCCGCAGGGCGGGGGCCGCGGCTCATGCCGCCATCAGTCGCTTCAATGCAACGCGGACAGGTTCACAATAGCCACCTCATATGGGGCGAGAAGTTGGGTCGTGCTATCAACATGTACAACGGTCGTCAAAGATGTACGGTTAACCAGCATGACTACCGTTGCAGAGGCCAGCGCATCCACCTGCGCGGGTGTTGAAATCGTCGTCTTATAGAGAGCTGTGCCGGCAGGGAAGTACAAATTGAAGTCTCTGTACGAGTAATAGAACGGCAGCGCCGCGCCGCCACCCTTCACGGTGTCGGTCCAAAGTCGCGATTCGCCCCGGTTCACATCAGACTCGCCCCCATCGAGCGCCACCGCTCCTCCAGCCTTCATAAACTCCATCATCGCGTAGGTCTCGATCGCGTTGCAGTGATTGTTGTTCGACCAATCCTTAAACGGTCTGGCGTACCACTGGCCTAGCCAGATAGGCAGTGACGTGGCGCCGGGATAGTCGCGGTTATCCAGCGAGCGAATCCAGCGGACAATATCGGCGAACTTTGCGGCGGCGTCTGACGCGCTCGCACGATTGATATTGTCCAGGTTGGTATTGTTGGCGTCTACGGTGATGAAGGAGGCGCCTTGCTTGTTCTGGAGCCAGTACTTGATGGCGTCAAGCGGGCGTTGGTCGAACCTGCCGTATGACTTCTTGAGCGATGACGGTTTACTCTGAACGCGGCTCGACCACGTATTCACCTGTGGAGATGGCCCGCCGACCTTGAGCTCCGTCTGCGGAATCCCTAGCGAAGTCGCCACCGTCGTCAGCGTGTCAAAGACCCGGTTGTACATGTACGTGTAGCCATGCGTCGCATTCGACCCGGCGGGATTACCAGCGCTCGTCGAATAGTCATAATCGTCAGCCCTCGGGTTATAGTAGCCGTTCAATCCATTCCAGACTTGAAAATACCGAACGTTGTAGGGCGAGGCCATATAGCGCTCCGCGACGCGCTTCACCAGGTGCAGCCATCCGTCCATCTGATCATCCAGGATTCTGGATGCGTAGGCGCGTTCGTCCCATTCATCGGAGCGTGTCAGCAAAAGGGTCGTTCCATCGCTCTGGAGCTGCCCCATCATCCACCAGGGCGCCGCGTTCAGCGTGATGACCGGAACTCCGCCGGTGCTGACGATCAATTGCAGCCGTTGATCGAGTGCGCCCCAATTCGTAGGTTCATTCGTCGATGGATCTGGCCAGAGATCTGGCAGCCCCCCAGCCATGATCGGCGTGTTCTGAAATTTCACGGCGCTGCTCATGAGCGATTTGGCGTTTTCAATCGCGGTGGGGTCGTTGTTCTCCCACGGATAGACCAGTGAATTGTCGGTGTACGTGATTCCCGGCGCAAAATGGCTGTGTCCAACAATGAGCGAGTGATTCACCGTCACCGTTACCGTTGGGCGAGCGGCCTGGCCGCGCACCGTCGCATAGACGGGAATACCCAGCGTTATCACCACGATACCGACAACAAGCCAGGGCCACCAACGGCCGTATTTCTGTCGACTCATGCGTTCCTCCGCTGCTCGCTATACCCACACCCAGGTCGAGGTATGACGAGGCCGCCCGAACGTGCGGCATTCGCGCCTCAGTCCGACTGAGAACGCGACTCCCCATGAACCTCCATCTGGCAATGTATCGCATCGTATGGCAAGCGACGCCAACACCCGAAATCGAGCGAACGGCACTGTTCGCCAGCCAAGTCCTCTGTGGCTCAGGCTTCGGCGGGCAGAGGTGGTTGTGCTCCACTTCGCCATGGACTAAATTCGAGCAGCGTCTGCACGAATACTCCGGCTACGGTAAGGCCAAGGATAATCGCAAACGCGCCATTCGGAGACCAGTGCCCGGTGTAGAGCAAGATGCCTCCCGTTATGGTGTCCAGCGCCATGCTCAGCGTGATCGCCAGAATCCATTCGAAGAGCGGATCGCGAAGACGGAAGAATCGCACCAGCATCATGCCTGGACACACCAGCAGAAACCATAAGACGACGACAACCCGCGCCTGCGGCGCGCCCACCGAGAACGTTAGAACGCCCGCGATGAGAGCCGAGAGTCCCAATACCACTGGCCACACTATCCGTGAGGGCATTACGATACCCCCCTTGGCATCATGAGGCCAGCTTGCAGCGGATAATCCTGTGGCGTTCTCGCCCTGCCATGCGGATGTGGGTGAACGTACATCAGGATCTCCGCGTCGGAATTCTCGTAGATGACCGTAAACTTTCCGCTGTTGAGCAAATTGGTGGCTAGCTCGTCGAAAGCCGCGGGCGACACGCCGTAGAACATCTTCGCTTGCGCCTTCTGGCTGCGCGAGATGATGACATAGGCGGCGGGGTAATCGCGACTGCCTGCCGCATCGATAATACTTTGGACGTCTCCCGCTTCGATGGCGGCCGCTTGACCGCTGCCAGGATAGAGCGGTGAATAGGTGTATTTGGTCAAGTCTTGATATCGCCAGGGAGTGCCCGTCCAGCCCTGGAGCAGCAGCGAGTGAGGCGGCGCGACGTTGTAGAGGTAGCTCACCGCGTTGAGCTCGTTATAGGTGACGTAGTCCGCATTCTCGTTGCCATAGCGGGCAAACATGAAACTCGCGAGCAGCAGCAGGCAGGTCACCGCGATGCCAACCACCGTGGCTGGTCCCTTTGCGGAAACCAACCAGCGGAACGACTTGAATTCGAAGCGTGATCGGAATGCGGCCGCGGCAAAGAACGCCACCATCGGCAAGCTGAAGAGGTAGTAGCGCATGGCCATCTCACCACCGTAGGGCTGCGCGATGACCATGATGACTGGCGCCACCGCAAGCAGCACGAACGGCGCATCATGCGCGAAGAGGCTGCCCTTGCCCCACGCGGTGTCGCCATTGTACCAGATCGCATTGCGATTCCACCGCAGCATTGCCCCCAGGGCTGCAAGCCCCCAGATGCCCGCGGTAGCGATCACACGCATCTGCGAGATGAAATGGTGCTCTGGATCACCCGCTGAGAGGCGATCGGTGACGTTGGCCGATGCGACCACTTTGATGTTGCCGAAGGTCGCAAGGTCATCGCGCAAGTGGCCGCCGAGATAGGGCGTTGCGGCGGTGAAATCCCAGCTAATGATCATCACAGCCAGCAAAATCTGCAGCCACCGCGGCGTAATCCGGCCAAAGAGCGTCCGTGCGGTCACGCCGAGCAGCACAAAAAATGGCGTGATCGGGTGGCTAAAGACACTCAGCGCAAAGATGGCGAGCAGGGCGAACAGCAGCGCGACCTGCCGCCGACGCTGTTCGCGCGTCATGGGAGCGTCAGACAATGCCATCCACGCCCGCAAACGGCTCAGCCATCCCATGAACCCGCTTCGATGCTCGCCAAGATATGGCATAATGCCACGCCTGAGATCCGAAACGAGGGCGCGCGTCCACATGCCTGGCAGCAAACGCAGCGTATGCACCCCGCGCCGCAGCGTCGGAAGCGTCTGCGTGACGCGCTCGTTGACGACCACGGGCTCCACGAATGCTGATTGCGACGCCTTAAAAGCCTTCAGAAGGATCGCGAAGATCACCAGGTAGAAGAAGAAGTTGAGCCCCTGAGGATCAAAGTAGTCTTGCCAGACCCAGTCAGTAATATAGAAGAACCAGAGGCCCAGCCAAATCGTTCGCCGATCGGTCGTGGCCGCCGAGAAGATCATGTACATCGGCCCAAGATAGAGTAAGTTATAGACGAACGATGCCCACGGCGCGAAGGCCAGCACCGACGAAAGCCCCGTGATTTTCGTGAGCAGTCCTGTCAGCACGAAGAACCCTGGCCAGTTGAAGTAGGCATCGAAGTACGGATTCACCGATCCCGTAGTCAGCAGATACTCCGTGTGCCCGGCGAGCCAGTAGGTCGCGGGGAAGCGTGGCGCCTGCTCGACGAGCGCGGGCGTGGCGTAGAGCATGATGATGAGAGCCAACAGGTAGATCAGGAGTACTGGAGCGCGCGTCCGGTCGAGCCCCCACAGCGTGAGGCAGAATCCCAGCGATAGCCCTACGAGCGCGATATAAACTGGAACCGGCAGCACCGATACCAGCCCAAGATTGTTCATGCTGCGCACGTCCACCCACTCAAGTGAGAAGGCCCACAGGACAAGCGAGCAGATGACGATCAGTACTGCCAACACCATGCGCACGGGTTCGACCCAACGATCCGGTGAAATGATGTAGCGACCAATCTGGCCAAAGGTGGGCGGGGTGGGCAGGTGTATGCGCAGGATGGCGCGTCGAGAGGCGGAAAGCTTCGCCCGCGCGATGAAGACGCCGATCATCAGCGTCAACATCACGGATCCAACGAGATATGGCATGAGCCGATTGGCCCATCCATTCGTCGCTGATGCTGAGAAGAACAAATTCTGCCGCGTCGTCATCCCTGCAAGTCGCCTTCTTCTCGGTGGACCGCCGCTGTAACAATGGGAAGCTGCCCAGACGTGGGGAAATCGGGGCGAAGGTGAGCCAGCGCATGTTGGCGCATCCATGCCCTGTACCGACTGGGAGCCTGGGAAAGTACGCCTGTTATATACCCTGACGTAGTGATTGCGAGTCCGGCCACAATGGCCGCCGCACGGATAATTTCATCGCGGTTGCGATGCGCAAACCCATGCATTATATTCCGTGCGACACCCCTCGGCAACGTGGAGAACGTATATGAACGCTCCGATGCCAGGCCATTCGTGGCTCCCGCCAGCTGGGTTACCAGGGCTTTAGAGCGCCCCTCGTAGAAGCAGCGCTCGCGGAAGTAGCGCCACGTGGCGCGGCTGCCGGGCACCAGATGCCGAATCGAGGAGGCAGGCTCATGCAGGAAGGTGCGGGTTGGCCAGTGTCGCTGCGCGCGCAGGCAAAGTTCGGTCTCCTCGCAGCCCACAGGATGTTTGCCGATGCGCCCGATTTCACTGCGGAAACCGCCCACCGCGTCAAACACCTCGCGGCGGATGCACATGGAGGCACCGATAAGATTACGGACGGGACTTCGCGTGACGGGGAGGCCGAGGTAGCTGCAGCCCACCACCCAGGTGAATTCATCAGGGAACCACGACGGCTTGCCGGTCTGCCACGCGGGTTCGACGATTCCGCCGCAGCCCAGCACATCTTCTTGCGCGCAGGCCGCTGCAAGCAACGGAAGCCACTTGGGGTCGGCGATAGCATCATCATCGAGAAATGCGACCAGCGATCCCTGCGCGGCGCGGACTCCGGTATTGCGCGCACCCGAGAGGCCCCGCGCCTCCTGGTTTTCGAGCACAACGACACCGGGCAGCTCCGTCCGCGCGCGTTGCAGCAGGGCGCTATTGTGGTCAATCACCACAATGATCTCCCTGGGGAGAACGCTCTGCTGCTGCACGGAAGCGACTGCTCCCCGCAGGTCATCCCAGCGCGCCTCGGTGTAGGCGCAGATCACCACGGAGGCGTCGAGGCGTGGCGCGCCTTCAAACGGCTTGAACATGTTCCATCCCGTCGGACGGATTGATTTCCGTCGCTACGGTGATGACCGCCATCTCGCGGATCGTCGCCATGTTGCTGATGGACGCCAGACGATACACCTCGTGAATGCCGGGCGTTTTGATGGTGGCGTACCGGCGCACGAATTCATACCCGATCATCTGCAACACCCGCCAGCCGTCGCGGAAGGTGTGCAGGTGGCTGGAGCCGTGCAAGCGCAGGCGCTCGTAGCTCGGCACCTCTTCGATTTTGAGGTTGGCTTTGCGCGCGCGCAGATTGATCTGTGTCTCAACCTCAAATCCCTCGCAGTCGATGTCGAAGAAGTCGAAACACTCGCGCCAGAACGCAATGTACCCGTAGCACAGGTCAGTGAATCGTGTTTGGAAGAGGTAATTCACCATCCCGTTCAGCACAAAATTGCCCGCCCGGCGCAACGGCGTAATGTCGTCACTCCCACCCGGCAACGTAAATCGCGTGCCCTTGGCGACGTCTGCGCCAGCCTGCAACGCCGCGACAAAATCCGGGATTTCGGCCGGATCGGTTGAGCCGTCGGCGTCCATCAGGATAACGATATCGCCCGTGCACTCGGCGATTCCACAGCGCAGCGCGTTTCCCTTGCCTTTGCCGACCTGCTGCACGATCTTGATATCCGGCACCAGTTTCCGGGCAACGGTGATCGTATCGTCGCTGGAATGACCATCCACCAGGATCACCTCATCCGCCACTTTTGCCACTGGTGGCAGCACGTGGGGAAGATTATCCGCCTCATTGAGCGCTGGAATGACAACACTGATGCGGGGATATTGCGCTCCTTTGTTCATGCTCTCACCTCTCTAGCCCCTCCCCGAGTCGAACCTGAACAATCCTGGTAAAACCCGGTCAAACGTTGCTACGTCCGGATACGTCCAGCCATAGCATCACCGCACTATCCACGCGACGCACGTTGTGTCTGCGCCTTTGCTGCCCGACCCGCGCGAGACGACGTCGGGCGAGCCTGAAACTGACGGACATAGTCGGCCTTGAGTTCGGCCAACTCGCGAGAGAGATTGGTGATCTCCTCGTTGTACAGGCGATCCAGCGCATCGAGCCTTTGCTGCAGCCTGAGCAGGCCAAGAGCAATGTGGTCAGGCCTGCCAACAACATCTTCGGAGGTATGGCGGATCACACTCGTGTTGACTTCGTCCACATCGCCCTCGCTTTTCTCGATTCAACTCTTCCAGTGAGCACGGCTGGCTGAAGAAAGGTTTCCGCCACCTGGGGGATGTATCAGATGCACGCCGGTCTCACGTCGACGGGGACATAATCCGTTCTCACCCATTATCTAGGAGCGCATTCATGTTGTCAGCGGAAAAAGTATCGTTTGGACATATCATTGGTATCAGCAGGTATCATGAAGTATCACTTCGCCTTGACGTTGCCATGTTGCCACCGTCGCATAGCAGTACCTCCGAAACAGTCTGCTATGAACGTGAAAGCACAAGTGCCAGCGCAAACGCGCGCACCAGATGGGCTGTATAATCGCGCGTCGAGGGGGAAAATTCATGTGGAAACGGACGGGCCATGGCATGCGGTCATGAGTACCGCTGAACGGGAGAACTCAGGCCGCATACGTTCACTGCGCCCAATACGCCCGCTCGATCAGTGGACGGTAGAGGCCTTCGCCAAGTCGGTCACAGATGGACAGTGCCCGTGTGAAGTGTTCGTGTGCTCTCTCTGCGTGCCCCATTTCCGCCTGTAATTGGCCTGCGACATACAGTGTCTTGGCTTCGGCATAGGGATGCGGCATCGAGCGCGCCAGCGCCAGACCATGATCGAGTGCCTCTTCCGCCTCTGGCCAGCGCTGCTGTTTCAGGTGCAACATGCCACGAACACGCTGCACATCGAGCAGGGCAATACGGTGATGCTGGACTTTCGCCTGAACGGCGGCACGTTCCAGCAGGGCAGCCGCGTCTTGCACGCCGCCCCGTTCGATATGCGCCCACGCGAGCATCGGCATCATCGGAGTAGCGTCGTTATCGGCGGACCGGTCAGGGTCTGCCAACTTCGGTTCGAGCAATTCATGCGCGGTAGTGGCATTGCCCATCACGAGCTCAACTTCCGCCAACTCGCGCAGAATGCGGTCCTGCCCGAACACAAACTCACTGTGCTCGGCGAGCGTGAGCGCTTCGTGGAGAAGCTTCATTCCCAGGTCGCGCTCACCAGTAGCGACACGCATAATGCCCTGCCCAAATGGACTGTAGACGCTGGTTGTCAGAGATATGCCGTGAATCAATCGTGTCACTTCGTCGAAGCAAGTCTGCGCGGCTGTCCAGTCACCAGCGTGAAACGATTGAATGCCCCTCACGAATTGCGCCGAGCCTCGAAAGAAGATGTTTCCGGTGCGCTCGCCGAGCCGCTGCCCATGTTCGAGTGTCATGGCTGCCAGGTCGAATTGACCGCTTTGGACGTAGGAATATCCAAGATGATAGAGGGCGTGGGCACACGGATAAAGTGCGCCCGTCTGCTCTGACTCCTCGCCGATCTCAACCACGCGTTGTAGCTCGTTGGCCGCATCCTGCCATTGCCCCAGCAGGCGCAGTCCGACCGCTCGCAAGTCCAGCGCGTCGAGCAAGGCGGGCGCATCGCCGAGCATCTGCCACAGTTCCGCGGCGCGCGTAGCAGTGGCCGCTTGCTCACGATACTCGCCCTGATGAAAATGAACATCCGCGAGAGCCGAAAGCACAACGGCCTGAGACTTTGGCCGCTCAGTGCTTTCTCGCGCGGTGTCAATGTCGTCTACAAGTGATTCGACATAGGGCGACAAGAGCCCTCGAGCCGCCGCAGGTTCACTACACCGCACATACGCCCGCGCCAGTTGGGCCGCCGCTCGCACCTCGGCCTCTTGATTACCTACTGACCGATACACCTGCACCGCCTGCTCATGCGTCTTTATCGTGATGCGGTAGTCGCCCAGGTTGCCCCAATAGAGCATTCCCAGGCGTTCGAGCGACTCGCCTTCACGCGCTTGATCGCCTATCTCTCGCGCCAGCCGAGTGGCCTCTTCATAGTGTCGTATGGCCTCTTCGTTCGCAAAGACTTGCTCGGCATGGGCGGCTGCCTGCAGCGCATAGGGAAGCGCACGCGCTGGCTTATCCGCTCGCAAAAAGTGGTATGCCACTTCGGCCACGCGCTGGTTCAACTGTCTCGGCTGCAATCGCTCGATAGCCTCACCTGCTGCCAGATGCAGGCGCCGACGGCGGTGGGAAGACAATTCGTCGTAGAGCGCATGCTGTGCCAACCCGTGGCTAAAGGTGTAGCTCTCGCCTTCCGCCTCGCGCAGCAATCTCGCGGCGACGAGCTCCTCCAAGACCGCGTCCAATTCTGCCTCGCGCTCGGAGTCGTCCGGACTTGCGAAGTCAGTGTGTTGGTCCGTGTGCTGCGTCACAATCGACCGCATGGCGAGGAGATCATCGAACGTGAACGTTTGCCCGAGCACACTCGCAACAGATAGTGTCTGCTGCGCTACCGATGAGAGACGTGACACGCGTTCAAGGATCGCCATGCGCACGTCTTCTGGAACCACCAGCACGCCCCCCTCGCGCCGCTCCCAGCGCCCATCGACAAGCGTCACGTCGCCGCGTTCTATCAATGCCCGCAGCACCTCCTGCACAAAGAACGCGTTGCCGTCAGTCGGCTCATGGATAAGCGCGGCTACCTCATCCGAGACCTCGCCCTCCTCCAGCATGCCAGTGAGCAGTGCGGCAGTGCCTTCCTTCGACAATCTACGAACTTCGATCCGCTCGACCAGATGTTCGCGGCTCAGGTCGCGCACCGACGTCACAACTGGTCGAACTGGCTGTGCGTCAACATCGCGGTACGTGCAGACGATCAACACGCGATGATCGCGGGTGTGGCGCGTCAGATGCATCAGCAGCGCCAGACTGGTGCCATCTGCCCAGTGCATATCGTCGAGTAGCAGGGCAAATGGGCGCTCGGCGGCGGCGGCCTGCAAGAATCCCGTCACATGCCAGAACAGCCGCTGCTGGTCGTCGTATCCCCCGCTCACCGCTTCGCCATATGTCTTAGGCTGGTGAATACGAAACTCAGGCAATAGGCGCGCCACTTCCGGCCACTCCTGCGGCAGTGCAGCGCGTAGTGCCGGGGAGATGCCGAGGTACGCGCGCGAAAGGGCCTCCAGGAAGGGGAAGTATGGCACGTTTTCCTGGGGCGCATAGCAGCGACCTGTCGCGACAAGGAATCCGAGGCTTCGGGCGGCCATCGTCACTTCTTGCGCGAGGCGTGTCTTGCCGACACCGGATTCCCCCACGAGAAACACCAGACGACCAGCGCCCGCTCGAACCGCATCGACCGCCGCATGCAGCGCCCCAATCTCCCGCGCGCGCGCGACCAGTTGGTGCTCTGGCTGTGCCCCGAGAAATCCGCCTATGGGCGGACTCAGCGCCTCGGGCCCTGCGGTAAAGGCAGGCTGTGGCGGCGACGCCTCGGGCGCAACGGGGATCGCCGCTGCGGCGGACACATCAGCGGTCAAGATCTGAATGACACGCACAGGAGTCGCGAAGCCTTTGAATGAGGTCATGCCGCGATCACGGTAGCTAATGCCCTCGACTTTGCGGGCTAGCCCGATGATTGTCTCACTTGCCAGCACCTCACCAGGCGCGGCGTGGCTGCACAATCGCGCCGCGAGGTTGAGCGCAAGGCCCCGGTACCCGCCAGCTACCGGTACCGCTTCGCCAGCATCCAACCCGACGCCACAATACATCGCGTCTGTGGGCGTCTCCTGCGACACTTCTCCAAGTCGCCGCTGCAAATCGACAGCCGCGTGCAGGGCAGCGCGCACTGAGGTGAAGACGGCCATCACCTCGTCTCCGCGCAGCTCTAACACCTGGCCACCGCGCGCTACGACCGTCTCTTCGGCAATAGTGGCAAAGCGTATTGCCAGACGCGCCGCATCCTCATCGCCGTGTTCGTACGTATAGCGTGTATAGCCACGTATATCCGCGATCATGAAAATTTGCACTGCTACTGGAGCGTGGCGTTCATCAGATTGGACAGGAGGACGTACCGAAGCGGAGGCGAACTCAGACGCTCGATCACGAGCAGCCGCTTGCGGTGGAGTGGTTGTGACCGAAACGACGACATCGGCCCCTCGGCGTCGTGCCGCCGCGATAAGTTGGGCGCGACTGTCAGCGGAGAGATGTAGAGCGTCAGCCAGAGCAAGTATGGTATCGCGACGCGGGTGGCGGTTCACGCCACGTTCCAGATCCGAGAGGCCCCTCTGACTCAGTCGCGCTCGCCCCGCCAATTCCTCCTGTGTGAGCCCTGCTGCTCGTCGCAGTTTTCGCAGCACATCGCCAAAGAGCGACTCCGAATCAGAACCTGAGGACGGCCTCTTCGCGCTTCCCATCACACTCGCTCCTGTGCTCACCGTCGCTATAAGGCGCGTCCTTCACCTTCGGTAGAGCATATCCGGTGACCGTCGCACCGGCACAGAGCCAGAACGCCTCGCAATGTTGTCATAATAACATATGTCATGCGAGACGTTGAGTGAAATATGGGCAAGGCTCGACGGCCAGCGTCATCGCTGCCGCCAATGTCACTTGTCGCAGGCAGGCTGCGGGCGCTGGAGGTGCCTCTCCTCAGACGGTCTTGCCAGGCACACGCGGCGAACTCGTCTCCACGATGTCGGCCAGCGAGGCAGCCCATGTGTTGGCGCGCTCCAACTCGCCGGGTTCGAGCTCTGGTGATTCGCCCGTCGAAGGGTTGGCGCGTCCCGCTACGAAGAAGCTCTCTTCGCCTACGATCAGCTTCGCGCCTGCGCGGCGCAGCTTGCGCGCGATGCCTGACGCTGCCGAGCCCGAAAGCCAGCGGGCGGCGCGAATGCGAGTATCGAACGCGGCGGCTGGCATGTCTCGCAACGAGCCACGCTCGATGCTGCTAAACAGCTGAACGACCGACGGCGTCATCGCATGGACCTCGGTAGGGCCACCGATGACAAGCAAGTTTGCTCCAGTGGTTACGATGCCATGCGCTTCATCTGCCGGCAGCAGTTCTACCTCGCCGCGAGTATGTAGTGCCTCGGCGATAGACTCGGCCAGTCTGCGCGTGTTGCCATAACGCGAGGCATAAATCACGATGCTTTTCAAGCAGATCACCTCACATTTCAATGACGGACTGCGCCTGCCATCGCGGCGACTGGCCGGTTATCGCGGGCTGGTCGTCAACTCGCGTGAACGAGTGGCGGCTGCTCGGGCACGGGTTGGGCAGCGGGTGGCGCAGATGGATATGGCGCTGGCGCTGGCGTGAACATTGGCGTCTGTGGCGCCTGCGCGCGCACGCCATCCGGGCCAGCGACGAGGTAGGCGACCATCGCGGCGAATCCGATGATCCCGGATCCAAGTCCCAGCAGCCCACCAATCAGCAGCCCGATGAACCACGCCTTGTCCTCGATCTGATACGTATTGACGAGCGCTCCAATCCAGGCCGCCAGTTGGATAATGCCGCCAACCACGGCAATGGTGAATCCCACGACTGTGAACCCGACAGTTGTCCAGAAGAACCCGTCGAGCCTGGGAACAAACTCTTGCCCGTTGCCGGATACCGCTGGAGTGAAGGTACCGCCGAAGGCGAGCATCAGCCCAACGCTGATACCGCCCACCAGCAGTCCCGCGACCAGAACGATCAATCCCGCTATCCACATTCTGGTGATGGTCGCCTTTGTCATGATCTCTTGCCCCTCTCTCCTGAGCGTCATGTCTACAATGATGCTCTCGCTCGCACCGTATGCCATCAGAGTCACAATCGCATCTCCGCCGAATTCGCG
>DAHUXT010000109.1 GCA_027307065.1 Ktedonobacteria bacterium | reverse complement strand
ATGCTCCGCGCCAAGCACAGTACACCAGTCGCCAAGCTGCGGCTCCCAGACAGGTCCCTCGGTCGCGAGGCGGCGCGCGGTCGCAGGCATCACCATATCTTCGCGCATGTACGGTCTCCCTCTGCCCACCTCACTGAAGAGGTCGCTGGCTCCAGTCTACTCCTCAGAGGCCGCCAGCGCCATGTGGCATACTGAATGTATAACTGCATGTATAGGCGAGTGGGTCGGCGGGCACGCCTATTCCCAGCCTATACACCAACGCCACTGGATCGCATATACCCCGAAAACCGTGGCTGACTCAGACACAAGCGATGGCGGAGGCGCGTGATGGCGGAAGACGTGTGGCGTGCGCTGGCGCTCCAGGTGGCCGACGGTCGCGGTCCCTGGCGGCTGCCCACTGAGCCACCCACCCGCCCAGAGCAGATGCTCGCGCTCACCGCGCGCACGCGCCTGACCGAGGATGATGCCAGCCAGGCGCGCGCATTGGGCGAACAACTGACGGAACGTGAATGGCATCAGATGATGACACTGGCGCGCGCGGGCTATGTAGATTCCCTCGTCTATGCCCAGATCGCGGCCATCGGGCTGCTGCCGCTGTTGCCATCCGCCATCTATGCCAGCTTCGCGGACCGCTACCGCGAGACACTCCTCGAAAACCTGCGCATCCGCACAGCGCTGGAACACCTGCTCGATCAGCTCGCCACCGCTGGAATCGCCACCGTGCCGCTCAAAGGCGTGACACTGGCCGAGCGACTCTACACCAACATCGGCTGGCGGCCTACGCGCGACATCGATCTGCTGGTACGGCGCGAAGACATCCGCCCAATTGCGCGCCTGCTGCTGGCGAATGGCTACCACACCGAGTATGGACAGGAAGACGCGTATGCCTTCGAGGCCATCGCCACCACCGAGACGAAATACGAGCGGAAAGATGCGCCAGTGGTCGAATTACACTGGGGACTGAGCAAACGCCCCTCCTATCGGCGCGGTCTGGCTGCAGCGAGTATCTGGGCGCGGACCGTGACAGCGATCTGGCGGGGGCGGACGATTCGCGTGCTGGCGCCCGCCGACGAACTGCGCTTTCTCGCCGTCCACTGCACAGCCGATCATCAACACAGCCAGCTCAATTGGCTGGTGGATATCGCCGAACTGGTAGGCAGGCTGCCGTCCGACTGGTCGTGGAGCGCATTCACAGCGGAGACGATCGCGACGGGGTTGGCGACGCCGGTGGGGCTGGCGATGGCGCAGTGCCGGGCAATGTTGCGCCTGGAGATACCCGACGAGACGCTGGTGGAGACCTTGCGAGCGGGCCTCTCTGCCGAAGAACAGGCCGCCTGGCAATCGGCCTGGGCAACGCGCCTCAGCCGCCGGTGGATTGCCGCCCATCTCCGCGCAATCTCCTCACGGCGGGAGCGCGCGCGATTTGCCGCTGGTGCGCTGGCGCGGGTCGCCGCGAAGACCACCAACGCGCGCAGACGACGCATCACCAGCAGGTGAGAGGTTGTCTGCCGAGTCAGCTACCGGGCGGAGCCAGTCGTTGGTGACTGTGGTGATTGGGGAGATTGGGGTGACGGTACCGCCGCGTGCGCCCGTTGCCATTCGTTGCGCGCCATCAGAATCTGTGTGGCGATCTGCTTCGCGTTGCCAAAGCGCCCGTCCAGCCGTAGCAACTGCCGCCGCGCATTGCCAACTGGCGTGATATTGAACGAGATCGTACCCCGATGGTTCCGGGCGTTCAGCGCCTGCATCGCTCCGTACGCATAGGCGGTGGGTTTCTTCAGGTTGAGCACAAAGCCGGCAGGCATCAACACCAGCGTCTGCCCGCGAATCGTTGGCAATCGCGAGGCCGAGGCCACGCTTATCACGAAGCCAACCAGCAGGAAAAGCGCCAGCACGGCGAAATCAACGGTGCGCGCCACCGTAAACGGGCCAGCGTCGATTGGGATGTTATCACCCGCCGCGCCAGGCACAAACGCCACGTCTGGGTTCAGCAGCAGATAGACCGCCGCGGAGAATCCCAGCAGCAGAATGAGCAGCCCGCCGAGCATTTGCCGCACTTGCCAGCCGACACGCCCGTGATAGACGCGCCAACTGTCGGGCACATATCCCTGGCGCACCGCCTGCATAACGGCATCGGCATTGAGCGATTGAGGATTCATAGGCGCTACAAGCTCCTGGTAACGATCTGGTTGTCCTGGAGAGAACGATACGCACAGACGCGAGCCGCTTTGTGCGCTACTATACCGGACCGTCTTGCGCAACACAAGTCAGAGTCTACGAAGATGTTGCTTCATCTGCTCTCACTTGCTACCAATCATGTCCCTCAGGAACCAGCCGCCGCGCCGAAGCGGATAACCTGGCCACTCGTGGCACTGGCACGGGCCGCCTCGATCACTTCGATCGTCTTCAGTGCGTCACGCGCATCCACCGGCAGCGGACCACCCGCTCGCAGCGCATCGCGCACCAATTGATAGAACGTCTCATAGCTCCCCGGCAGCGAACGCGCCACACCCGCAACCGCTATCTCGCCCGCGTCGGTAAAGAGGCGCCCCCAAATGCTTTCTGGCTCTTCCGCCCATCCCTCGTCGCCGGGTCGGCCGCCCGTGCGAAGCATATCCTCCTGGGTATCCATGCCATATTTCTCGTAGAGCCCGCGAGCGCCGATGACGCGATAGCGCGGGCCAGGTTGCCGCACCAGCACGCTCATCCATAAATGGGCAAC
Organism: Ktedonobacteria bacterium; assembly: GCA_027307065.1. Lineage (GTDB taxonomy): Bacteria > Chloroflexota > Ktedonobacteria > Ktedonobacterales > JADMIN01 > DAHUXT01. The sequence goes on along the minus strand of DAHUXT010000109.1, from coordinate 8,887 downwards.
CGCTCCATTGGCAAAGCGCAACGCTACAAAGGTATCGTCATCCACCTGGGCGCCGGGCCGCCGCGCATCGGATTCCGCGTAGATCGTGACGGGGTCTCCCAGCAGATGGAGCGCCTGATCGATCAGGTGAGCGCCCAGATCGAAGAGCAACCCACCCGCCTCCTGTTCACCGGCGCGTTCGCGCCACGCGCTCGTATTCACCGCGGGACGGTAGCGCTCGTAGCGGCTCTCGAAGCGGATGATCTCGCCGAGCGCACCGGCGGATACCAGCGCCTGAAGCGTGCGAAAATCACTATCCCAGCGGCGATTCTGAAAGACCGTCAGCGGCACGTTGGCTGTGGCCGCCGCCTCAATCAACTGGCGCGCCTCGTCGCTGGTGGGTGCGAACGGCTTATCGACGACGACGGGCAGGCCCGCCTGGATTGCGGCCAGACCCAGGGCGAGATGGCTGCTGTTAGGCGTCGCCACCACCACCAGATCAATCGCTGTGGGGTCGGCAAACAGCGCATCCGCCGAAGGCAACACCCGCGCCGCCGGATAGTCGCGCTGCGCTCGCGCCTGGCGGTCGGCGTTGGCGGTGACGATAGCCGCGATCTCCATCCCCTCGACAGAGGCGATCAGCGGCGCGTGGAAGACCGACCCGGCCAGCCCATAGCCGAGAATCGCGGCCCGGATCGGGGACTGTTTGCTGGATTGTCGCGAAGAAGATGACGAGGATGACACGAGAAGATCACCTGTTTCACCAAGGACGAAGCGCCAGGAAACAAGCCCTGGCGCTCCGAAATGACCGACGTTAGCGAAGCCCGGTGGCGTTGCGGCGGCGGGTAATGGCATCAACCGTGACCGCAATCAGCAGTACCACGCCCTCAACCATCAGCTTGACATCCGTGCCCTGGTTCAACAGGTCCAGGCCGTTTTCCAGACTGCCGATGATGAGCGAGCCAAGCACCACCGCCCAGACCGAGCCGCGCCCGCCAAAGAGGCTGACGCCGCCGATCACGGCTGCGGCAATCGCGTCCAGCAGCAGGGTAGGATTGATCTGCGCCGAGGCCGAGATAGCGCGCGAGGCAGCCAGCACGCCGCCAACTGCCGCCAGCGTTGAGGCGAGCGTGAAAACGGCGACCCGGATGCCGACGACGCCAATGCCAGCGCGACGGGCAGCCTCCGCATTGCCACCGACCGCGTAGACGTGGCGGCCAAACGCGGTGAAGCGCATGATCAGCCAGAACACCAGCAGCGCGGTCACGAGAATCAGCGTTGAGAACGGAATGCCACGGTAGCTCTCGAAGACGATCAACGCCAGCACCGAGACAACCACGACGGCACCGGCGCGCGCGCCCACCTCCCACAGCGGAGCCTGTGACAGACCAGCTCGCTGACGGCGGATGCGTGTCCAGAGCTGCATCAGCACATAGAGCGCAATCAGCGGCACGGGCAGCAACACATCCCAGGGGAAGGTGAGATAGTTCGCGGCGATACCCGAGAGGAACGGGTCGATCAGGCGGATCGAGGCGTTGGGCAGCAGGTGAATCAGCACGCCGGTATAGCCGATGAGCGCCGCCAACGTCACAATGAACGACGGCACGCGCAACACCGCGATAAAGAACCCGTTGACGAGGCCAACGACTGCCCCCACGACGATTGCGCTGATGATCGCGACAGCCGGAGAGGCGCCCTTGGTGGCCGAAAGCACCACCAGCACCGCGCCACACAGACTGGCAACCGCCGCCAGCGACAGATCAATTTCCGCGATGAGCAGCACCAGCACCGCAGCCAGGCCCAGGAAGCCAATGGTCGCGATCTGCAAGATCAGGTTGCTCAGGTTCTGCGGAGCAAAAAAGATCCCTTTGCTGGTGATCTCGAAGAAGATGGCAATCAGTATCAGCGTCAACACGACGGGAAGCTGCCCAAGATCGCCCTGAAACAGGCGTTTGCGCAACACCTCAAAGGGTCCCGGAGGAGCCGCCGCGGGCGTTGGCGCGACTGGCGCGGATTCGGTGGAGGATTGGCTCGTCATTTGGCGTTCTCCTGGCTGGCGTTGCCATTCGCGGCTCCATCACTCTTCATGATCTCGCCAAACTCGGCACCGGTGATCGCGGAAACAACCTGCTCTGGGGTCGTGTTGCGCACATCGAAGGTGGCGACACGCTGGCCCAGCCGCAGCACCACCACGCGATCCACCACCTCGAAGACATCGGCGAGGTTATGCGAGATGACCACCACCGCCAGCCCGCTATCACGTAGGCGGCGAATCATTTGCAGCACCTGGCGCGTCTGAGCGACCCCGAGCGCCGCAGTCGGTTCATCCAGCAGGACAACCTGGGCATTGCGCAGGATAGTCTTGGCGACCGCGATAGATTGCCGCTGGCCGCCGGAGAGCGCGGCAACCGGAACGCGAATCGAGGGTATCTTGACATCCAACTGTTTCAGTACGGCGCTGGCGCGACGCTCCATATCGATTTCGTCGAGCGGGCGCGCGATCACAGGGATGAGGACATTGCGCTCTTCACGGCCCAGGAATAGATTCGCCACAACATCGAGATTGTCGCACAGGGCGAGATCCTGATACACCGTCTCGATGCCCAGATTGGTGGCATCGGCGGGCTTGGTGATGGTCGCGTGCTTGCCACCCACAAAGATTTGGCCACTATCGGGAATATTAACCCCCGAAATGGCTTTGATGAGGGTCGATTTCCCCGCGCCGTTATCGCCGACCAGGCCAACTACCTCGCCGGAATACACCTCAAAGTCGACATTGCGGAGCGCTTGCACAGCCCCGAATGCTTTGGAGATGCCCGTCAGGCGTAATGCAGGTTCGCCCTGTTGCGCAGTCTGACCCTGCGCTCCGGGAGCCTCATTGCCGCTGGGATTAGGGGAAGCATACTCAGCCATGTACGGTCCCTTCCTCGTCGAAGCCGACACATTGTCGCGCTGATTCAAGCCTTACCAGGATGGAGTGATGCCGTAGGCCGTTGCCTACCAGTATACATGCAATATACGTGCAACGACAGAAGGTGACGATAGGGATTGCACACAGCGCGCCGTATCAAGGTATAGAACGAGAGGAGCAGATTCCTGCGAGGGACGCTGCTCCTCTCTGTTGATCAGAACTCCGCCATGCCTTGCCCAGAAAGCGCATAGGCCGCCAGTGTTCTGAAACAGCGGTGGAGAATCATCGGCGAAGACGATCCTCCATGGCTCCGCTCGTCTAACAGATGCCGTCAGTGCCAGCCGGGACACCCTGACAGATGTCGGCCTTCGTCACATAACCGTCGGCAATCACGGTCGAGGCGATGTTCGAAAGATCGACGGCGACAGGCGTCTCGAGAACCGATGGCACCGAGTTGCCATCAGCCAGCTTGATCGACGCGGTCGCCAGCGAGCTGGTGTCCGTGCCATTGCTGAGCGCGGCCACCAGTTGCGCGGTCGCGTCGGCTTCCTTCCCGATGGCCTTGTAGATGGTCATCGCCTGGTTGCCCAGCAGAATGTTCTGGAAGCCTACAACGGTCGCGTCCTGGCCGGTGACGAGCACTTTGCCCGCCAGACCCTGCGCCTTGAGCGCGGCGATCACTGTGCTTGCCATGCCGTCATTGGCGACGTAGGCAACGGCGAGCTTGTTGGAAACCGTGGTCAGCGCGCCTTCCATCTCGGTCTGCGCCGTCTGGTTGTTCCAGGCAGGCGTGTAGGTCTCGAACTGGAGTTTCAGCTTACCGCCAGAGACTAGCGGGTCAAGCACAGAATGAGCGCCGTCATGGAAGAGAATCGCGTTGTTGTCGTCCTTTGACCCATTGATCATGACGAGATTGTTGTTGCCGTTCTGCGTCACGTACTTCTGATAGTGGTCGGCGATGTATTGGCCCTGAAGCTTGCCAACCTGGGCATTGTCGAACGAGACGTAGAACTTGAGGCTGTCGTTCTGGATCAGGCGGTCGTATGCAATCACCGGAACGTTCTGGGCCTTCGCCTTGTCGACGATTGCCGCGGAGGCAGTCGCATCGACCGGGGCTACGACGAGAATACAATCACCCTTGGTCAGCGCGGTTTCCGCCTGATTGGTCTGGGTGTCTTTGTTGTTGACTGCATTGTAGAAGTCAATGGTGGCACCCGGCAGCGCCTTCGTGATGGCGGCATTCAGCAGCGGGTGATCTTTCTGTTCCCAGCGCGGCGAGGTATCGGTTTCTGGCAACAGAACGCCGATCTTCTTGCAGCCTTTCGGGCCGCTCGTGCCCGTGGTAGTGGTGCTGCTACATCCGGCAAGCACGCTAACCGCAAGCACGCCTCCGAGAATTAGAGTGGTCGCTACCCGACGACGGGTACCTTTGATGAGCTGCATTGCGCGTCGCTCCAATCTGACGTAATTCACAGGATGAAGCCAGTGCTTCACCACAATCCCCCCAGGGGTATTCGCGTGATTCCTCAATGGAATCGGGCAAGGCGCCTCGCGCCTGAGGTGATTCTCAATCCTCCTTTCGCCTCAACATGACCGGAACTATGCTTAGCAAGACGGCACCTCTGGCATCGCCACGCAACAGAGTCGCGAGCAATACAGCGCCGCCCATACGAATGGGGTATCAACTAGAGCCCGCTGTGGGCATGAGAATATCGGCGCCAGTATGCGCTGGCATGGTGGCTAGCGCGGGCGGCCCAAAGGCTGCCTCGATCACCGTGGCGACCGCGCCCAGTGCGATGGCATTGTCGCCAAGTTGCGCCAACTCGATGCGCGCGGTGGACGACGACGCGGCAAGGCTGCGACGGGCGATGCCCTGCCGAATCGGCTCCATAAGCAAATCGCCGGAGCGCGCCATGCTGCCATCCAGCAGAATGAGCGACGGATTGAAGATATTCACCAACCCCGCCAGCGCGATGCCGATGTGATATCCCGCGCGCTCGATGGCATCGCGGGCGGCTTTATCGCCCGCCAGCGCCGCCTGCACGACATCCGCCACATCGAGCGGACCGTGAGCAGCCTGTGCGCCATTCGCCGCCTGCATGGCCCGCGTAACCGCGAGTGTGACAGCCTCCGCGCCTGCGACGGCCTCCAGACAACCACGGTTGCCGCAGTCGCAGATGGGTCCGTTGTCGTCGATGGTGACATGTCCGAGTTCGCCCGCCGCTCCGCCACTGCCACGATAGATGTCGCCATTCACGATCAGGCCACAGCCGATGCCCGTCGCCACCTTGACATACGCCAGGTTTTCGACCCGGCGTCCAGCGCCATACTGGCTTTCGCCACGCGCGCCCATATTGGCATCGTTGTCGAGATAGATCGGCACCTTACAGGCGCGCTCCAAAACCGTCTTGATGTCGAAGTGATCCCATCCTGGCATGCGCGGCGGGCGCAACAGCATGCGCGAGGCGGCATCCATTGGGCCGGGAATCCCCAGGCCAACGCCAATGATCTGATGCCAGCCGATCTGGTGTTCGGCAACGAACTCCATCAGCCGCGTGGTGACCTGCTGCAGACAGATCTCCGGGCCGAGCGACGCGTCGAATGGTCCTGAACGGCGGGCGATAATCTGGCCGGCGAGATTGGTCAAGAGCAGTGTGAGGTGGCTGCGGCCAAGGTCTATCCCGATGACGTAGCCCGCATCGGCGTTGAAATGCAGCAAGGTGGCGCGCCGGCCGCCAGTGGGCGCCGCATCGACGGTTTTGCCCTCGACGAGCAGATTATCCGCCAGCAGCTCTTCGACGATACTACCCACCGTTGTGCGCGAGAGTCCGGTGCGGTGGGCAACAGCGACACGGGTGATGGGGCCAGGAACACGTACACAATTGAGAATCAGGAGCCGATTCAACTCGCGCATCAAGCGCAGGTCGGCCCCTTTGGTCGAGGTAGCGCGGCTAGATTGGCGCAGATCGCGCGCTCTCATCGAGCGCACAATGTGCCGGACAGTCTTTGTCACGGACGTTCCCTCTCTTCCCCGTGCGTCGAGAAAGAGAGTAGCATGTGTAACACAGTTCGTCAAGAGTCTTTACTAAACAAAGGCAAACAGGCGTGGAGGTGTGTGGAGATTGTGATGGCGCGGCACAAAGCGCCCAAAGGAGAAACAGCGCGCTGATGCCGGTAGGGGATGAGAGGATACCATAACAGCATCGCGCTGGCGTACGGCAGGCGGGCAATGGCGTCTGGAGCGATTCCACGCCCCGGCCAGCAGTAACCCCGCCTGTAGGACTGCTAGGTGCTGAACGGGCCGAGGCGGAACCGACATCATTCGCGGTTCGGAATCACGCGCGACTCAACGCCAACGACGCCAATTGAGCGCCCCAGACTCAGAACCAGCCGTGACTTCACCCTTCCATCCAGCGAAGGCGCCCAATACTTCCCCCTTCTCGCGCTCGGGCACCTTGAAATCATCAAGGGTGCGGCTAAGCTCCACAGCGACTTCGTCGAATACTGCGGGTGAGATCTTCAAGTCGAAATGTGCATCGCGCAGCTCTCTGCCGGTGTATTGAAATGGTCCTCCCGCTAACGAGGCGAGCCACAGGGTTCTGAGCCACTTGAGGCCGGGAAGCCGCCCGGTGTACGCCGCTGTATGCCATTCGTGCAGTTCGGAGTTTGCCTCGACGATCTTTGGATTCTTCAGGAGTCGGTCGCTGAAGTTGTCGACTACGGCAGCGATGGCGAAGATGCCACCGAGACGTTCATAAAGAGTTGGCTCCGCCATGACTTCGTCCTTCCGTGGGTCTGCCGTCTTGGCTGAACCGAGGACTCCCTGTGGCCAGCCTGTTCACGGATACTCTTCACCTATTAGAGATCTAGCCCACTGATAAGGGATACGGCGGCGAGTAACATCGCGATCGGAGGCCGACTAATCAGGCTCGTCGTCCCAGAAGGAGCGCACGGGCGGCAGCCCACTGGGACCGTTGGGGGTCCAGCGCGGGGTAATGGCGCGCTCCCACGTTTCGGGCCGGGGTGGCGCTTGCAGTGCGCTTTCTTCGGGCGTGTATGGCGACGACGTATCGGGCAACGCGCGCGGGCCCGCCAGGATGAATAGCTCTTCGGAGGCTGGCCGCTTCAATTGCGGGAGCAGCGGGCGATTCAACTGGATGACACGTCCCTGCCGCCCAACAGCCACCACCAACCCGCCGACCAGCCAGAGCCAGATGGCAACGGTGCGCACTTCGAAGTTGGGGCCAGTGAAGCCCGCGAAGAGGAACATCGGCACGAACGCGGCTCCCGCAAGCGCGATGCGCGCAAGCACCGTATCGGCGCGCTGCATGCGCCAGGTGCGGATGAAGATGCGATAGATCACCGCGAACATCCAGAGGAAGGCGAGCAGGCCCAGCAGCCCCAACTGGCCAAAGACGTTCATCCACTCGACGTCGGTCACGTAATTATGGCGCGGATCAGAAAGCAGCAGCCCCACGTTCAGCCGATTGTAGAACGCGTAGTTGTGGAAGGTCGATTGGCCGCCGAATGTGCCCGGCCCCAGACCCAGCAATGGCGAGCGTTTGAGGATCGCGCCGCCGCCATTCACGATTTCGTAGGTGCGCGCGTTGACGTAGAAATCGGCCGAGAAGAAGTTCGCGCCAAACTGCTTCAGCTTTCCGTTGAGGGTCGTGTTGTAGATTCGGGATGATTTGGTAGGCTTCGGCCTAGTGGTCGCGCCCGAAGACCCCGACGAGCCTTTGGCGCCACCCGAACTGGATGACGGCGTGGGCGTCGCGATGGGATTCGCCGTCGGACTGGGCGCAACGACGGGCGTTGGGCTGGCGGTCGCCGCCATCTCCGTCACAAATTGGGCAGTTTATCCAGTGCGGCCAGCCAGCAGCGGCTGCAGTAGCGCGCTGAAATCGTCTGTCAGCAGCGGCATGTAGGCAGCAGAGTGGGCGACTTGCGCGACACGCGGCCTGGCAGGCATCTGTCCGGTTTGCCCGGTCTGCTGCTGATAGGATTGGGTGCCCACGTAGATGAGCACCGATGCGATGACCACGCCGCCGATAGTGCTGGCAAGTGGCTCGATCAGCCCCACAAGCGGTGTTTTGCGTCGTCCGTAGATTCCGGCGACTATCCAGCCGATAGCCAGCATGCCCAGGCTCTGGCGTGACAGCGCCAGGGTCATTGTCACCGCCGATAGACCCAGGAGAAGGGATAACTCGGCGCGCGGACGTGGCACGATGCCAGTGGTGTAGGTCACAAGCGCCAGCACACAGGCAATTGCCAGGAAGGCGCCGAGGATGTTGAAGTAGCTGGTCGTTCCCTGCACAAAGAAGTAGCCGAAGAGCTGGAAGTCGATCGTGCGTAGCAGCACGTATTGCAGCAGCCCAATCGCCGCCTCAACCATCGCCACGAACGTGAGCATGCGGATGAGCACGCGCAGATCATCTCTGGTGAAGTGGCACTGCGCCGCCAGCATAAAGACAGCGGCATAGCGCAGCAGCGTATAGACACCCTGGCCCGCTACGCTGAACGGCGTGTGATTGTGCAGGGTCGAGAGGGCTGAAATAATCAGCAGGGCAATCAAGGGCAGCTCGATGCCGCTCAGGAAGATGCGACGATATCTCAGGTTGACGAGGATGCGCCAGGCGAGTATCGCGAATATCACGACGTCAGGCGCTGCCTTAGCGATAACGACATGTTTGTAGTACGGGCCGAGCAGCGCGTCTTCGAACACGAGGTAGAGCGCAAAGGCAAGCAGCAGATAGCGCGGGCGCCGCCACCACAACGGCAGCAGCGCCACGAGCGTCAGCACGATGCCGCCGAGATAGATATACGCCTCACCGTAGTTCGCGCCAAGTACATAGCAGATACCGAAGATATTGTAGGCGAGAGCGATCCACCCGATGGAAACGTACGTCACCCGGCCAGCGTCATCGCGCATGGAGATCGCTGGCAGCAACCGGTCTTTTGGGCGCGCTGGTTTCGCCGGTGCTGCCGGTTTCGCGC
>DAHUXT010000108.1 GCA_027307065.1 Ktedonobacteria bacterium | reverse complement strand
ATGCTGAATGCACTCGTCCCCGATCAGGCCGTCACCACATCCACGGCGATTGGCGTGATGGGCGATACCGGCAACGCGCAGGGCACGCCCCAACTACACGCCGAGATTCACTATCCGGCGGGCAACAGTTTTACCTGCACGCATTGCACGCCCAACAAGACGGTGACCTCGATCGACCCGTATAACTCCCTGGTCAACGCGACCAAGCGCTAAGCTGATGCCACTGCGAATCCACGCTGCGTGCTTAGACTGAGGGATGGAGACGCCGGAAGCTCCTGCTCTGGCCAGAGTTCTGAAACGGCATCCAGGCCTGGCTGGCGTATAGTCGTCGTGGGTGCGCATATGTTGGGCGCGCTGCAACTCATATTGCCGCCCATGTCGTAGGTGGAGTTGTAGGCGAAACTGGTACTGGTGGCGGCGGCCCCGCCGGGAATCGAACCCGGATGCTCGGTTTAGAAGACCGATGCTTTGTCCATTAAGCTACGGAGCCGGTGACGCGGTTTGCGGGTCACGCATCGCACCCGCATTGTAGGCATGTATCGCCGGTTGGCGCAACCCTACGGACGTGCCCGGCGCGGCTACGCACGCACGATCGCGGCGATGACGACCACGACAAAAACCAGCGCGACCACTGCGCCGAGCGCCAGTAAGATGTAGTAGATCATCCGGGTTCGCGCCATGTACCGCCGGTAATAGGCGTCCGCCGAGATGGCTGGCTCGCGCATGCGCTGACGTTCGGTGGCGGTGAGCTCGCCCATCGCATCGAGCCGTGCCGTGAGGGCGGATTCTTCGAGGGCGAAGCGGTCGGCGCGCGCGCGCAGCAGAAAGTAGATGACGAAGGCGATGTACGCGGTGTAAAGCACCGATGCCAGCAGCACCAGGAGCGGCGAGATGGCGGGCTGTATCAATCCACCGATGACCACTGCCGCCAGCAACCCAACGGTGCGGTAGACATTATCCACCACATCGCTCGTCAGATCACTCACCGCCTTGCGCACCGATTCCGCATAGTCGGCCACGGCATCCTGCGCGGACTGGCGCGCCGCGAAGTAGCGATCCGTCTGTCCACGGACGAAGAGGGTAAAGTTGGCTTTGGCCGCCTCCAGCGCATCGACCGCCGCCCGCGCAACCTCCGCCAGCGAGACCGCGCGCCCGGGAGCAAGCTCGCGTGCCAGGCATTCGCGCGCGATGATGAGCGTATCTACTGTGCCACGCCGCGTCGCCCAGTCGGCCAACCGTCCCAGCGCATCGCCCCATGCGCCAGATGCCCCAGTTATAGTAGGTGCATCCGGCGATCCCAGCGCGCAGATGGCCGGGCGCACCCCCGCGAAACGGAGCGTCAGGCCTTCGGTCAGTTTGCCCTGCACCACCGGCGCAAGCGATGCCGCCGCCAACTCGGCGCGTAATGCCGCTAGCCGCGTCGCCGTGATCTCTAGCCCCGATGCGCGGACAATGAGATGCAACCGCTCGGCCGTGAGCAGGTGGGGAGCGTCGGGCCAGCCACCATCGTCGGCCAGCAATCGCCGTGCCGCTGTCTCACGCGCGACGAACTGGCGGAATGCCACCTGCGAGACAGGCAGCCAGTCTGGGCCAGTGGAACTCGCCGCTCCGACACACTCGAGCGCGACGCCCGCCAGATAGCCCGGCGCATCGCAGAGCAGCACACAGGTACGCCCATCCGCGCGGACAAGTCCCGATTGCTCCAGATAGGGAATCGCGGCGAGCGTGAGCAGTTGATTCCAGGCGTCAGATGCGTAGAATACCGCGAGCGCTTCCGGAGCGACCACTCCCGAACGCTCGGCCACCACCGCCCGCGCCAGGGTCAGCGCGCGCGATTTGCCCACCGAGAGCCGTGCCTCGACGCTGATGTCGTCACCCTGGGTCTCGGCGGCAGCAGAAGCCGCATCCTGAAACGTGCGCAGTGCCTCTGCCGGTTCGCCACCATCGCGCAGTGCCGCGGACACCAGGGGCAGGTCGGGATCCAGTCCGTCCAACCGCAGATCGAGTGCGAGGTCAGGACCAAGCGCCGCGAACCAGTTTCGCACGCGGTCACTACCTATGCCCGCAAGCTGTCCAACCGCCAGGCGGGCGACCACCTCCACCCGCTCGACTGCCTCACCCTCGGCCAGCCGCGCCGCAGCAATGGCGAGCGCCGCTCCGATATCGGCGACGGTTTGAGAAAGCTGATGGAGTTGGGAAAGATGGGCATCGACTGGCGGCGCTGGCGGCTGACCAACGACGGCTGGCCCGCCGGTCGCGCTATCGGGCGCTATCGGGCGGGATCGCTGGTGGCGCTGGCTGGTAGATTCACCAGCGCGGTTCGCCCTGCTCATCGGGGCGCTCCCTCTTTGAGCGTTAACGTCTCGATCGTCAGACGGATCTTGCCGCCGGCACGCTGGTCGTCTATCCGCGCCATTGCGGCGAAGCGTTCGGCCGGGATGCTCAGTCGCGCCCCTCCATCTAGATCGAGCGTCACATAGTTCACCACCGGATCGGCGGTGGCGCGATCGACGGTAAAGCGGGTCTGATGCGGCTCGAACTCGGCGTCGAAGATGGTTTGTGTGATCGATGCGAGCAGATCGGCGGCGAGATCACCCCGTTCCGGCAGCGCCGCCAGCGCAAAGGCAGGCAGATCGAGCAGATCACCCCCAAGGGCAGCCCGCCGCGCTTCGTACACCTGCAGCAGCGCTCGCGGCGAGAGTTCCGCGCCATGGTTCGCCAGCCAGTCGTCAGTCGCGCGCAGAAATTGCCGGGTTCGCCGCCGCGCCGAGGGCAGAATCTGTGTCGCCAGAAAGCCGCGATAGAAGAAGACGGCGACACCCTCAGAGCGGATGTTGGCAAGCGTGTCGAGCAGCGCCACCGAGAAGTCCGCGCCATCATCCGTCGGCGTAATCAGCGCGCATTTCTGCTTCTGGCGCACCGTCTCGGGCATCAGGTTATCGGCCAGCGAGATGCGCACCATCCGGCGCCCGCGCTCCGTCGAGAAGTTGCGCACCAGCCGCTCGTCCGGATCGAGCTTGAAGAGCGCGATACACGCCGATGCTGAGCCGGACGCAGTATAGATGGCCACCACAAAATCGCCGCTGTTGATCTGGTTCGGGCGCTGCCGCATCTGCGCGAAGAGACGTCGCGCCATCTCCTGCGACACCTCCACAAACGCGGCGGACTCGCGCACCAGCCTGGAGCAGAGATCAGGCATGGCGGGTTCCACAGGCTGTTCGGCAAGAAAACGCGCCTGCCAGTCGGCGTTTTGCCGCGCCTGGGCGATGTAGCGGGCGAACAGCTCATGGACCGCGTGATCGAGTGCCACCTCAACGTCGACTAGCAGCGGTTCGGGCATGCGGTTATCCAGATGGTGTAGAATCAGCCGCTCAATGGCGATTGTCGGCGCGCGCGCGATCGGCGAGGATTCCGCCCTGGCCACCACAGCGGCGGGCGGCGCGACATCCGCGATGTCGACGGTGCGACGCGTTGGCGTGCGCTGTCTCGCATCGGCCAGACGAGGGGCAGGGGAATCGCCAGTTCTTCGCAACGTGCCCATCGCGTCCACCTCCTTCGCAAACCCTCTCGCACCATATATAGTACACCCTATCAATTCTCTGAGTGGTTGCCCAATCTGGTACTCTATGGTACCCTTTTGCTCCTGAGATCTCCCATCGCCGTACACGGTGTGTCAGAGCGCTGGCATCGAACCTGCGGGGAAAGTCGGTGAACGGCAGCGGGCGGCAGTGAGACACTTTTGTGACGCCCGTTACCTGGTATTTGCCGTCTCGTTTTCTCCTATGAACGGAGTATTCTCCGCTAATTGGGGAAACTCGTGGATGTGTAGAGGGGTATTCTCAGGTGGCTTTTCTCGTGACTGAATACACGCTCGTCTTCCGCCGCGTCGGTGGCCGACGTCCAGATTTCTCCCGCCCGTACAATGGATGGACACTTGCCCGCCCCAGCCTTGTCCCGCTGACGCCAGATGCAGCGCCCGATACCATTGATAGCCTGCACAGTGGCGAAATCGCTCAGGTCGTGGTCGTGCCGCTCTGCTCGACCCTCGCGCTCGAATCCCTCGCCTACGAGCACTTCCTGCTGGCAAGTGGCGTGCTGCCTCATGCGCTGCGTCTGCTGGCCCATGTGCGGCTGACTGACTCCCTCGCGGTGGCGACCATACGCAAACGCATCCAGTCGCTGGTCATGGCCGCCGAGGTACAGGCTATTGTCGAGAATCGGTCGGCCTGACCGCTCCCGCTGACGCGCTGGCCTCAGGACGTGCCGTCAGAATGCCCCCATGTCCCCCATAGAGCGATGCGCAGTACCCCACCAACCGTTGCAACAGCGGAATCTCTTCGAGAGCGGCCCGGTTGCCCAGCAGTATCAGCTTGTGCCGCGCTCGCGTCAGCGCCACATTCAGCCGGTTGGGATCCGCCAGGAAGGTTGGCCCACGCCCGCCCCAGGTTGCCGCGCCACCGCCACCGAAGCTATAAAAGATGACGGATCGTTCGCCCCCCTGAAAACGGTCCACCGTATCCACCAACACGTCGCTTTCGCCACTCTTCACCAGTTGCGCCCGAATGAGCGCCACCTGGGCGCGATACGGCGCGATCACCCCGATATCCGCTGGCGCGACGCCCGCCTGCCTCAACTCACGCACCAGATTGCGCACCAATACCGCCTGGGATGCGTTCTCTTTGCGCCCGCGCTCATGCGGCGCCAGCGGCGTATCGATGAAGACAACCGGACGCGCTGGATCGAGCACGCGCCCATACGGTCCGGCGATGGCGCCCGTCAGCGTCAGATGTCCGGTGCGCGCCGCGCCCTCTGCCACCAGCGCATTGGCGTAAAATTCGGCGCTGGGAAAGGCGCAGATCGCGGGATGCATGCGATACTGCCGCCGCAGTTGCACGCTGGCCTCCGCGCCGTGGCGTTCGAGCAGTGTGGCAAAAAGCGAGCGCTTGAGCCCCCGCTCCGTCGCCGTCTCGCTGCGTACCAATGGCGGTAGCTGGCGGTCATCCCCCACCAGCACGAATCGCCGGGCAAACCGGAGCGCGCCCAGCGTCGCGGGCAGCGTCAACTGCGTCGCCTCATCGAGAATCGCCAGATCGAAAAGCAGCGGCTCGCCGACATCATCGTAGCTTTCGGACGACCAGTTGGCAGAGGTCGCTGCCACAAGCGGCGCGGTGCGCAACGTCTCGCGAATACGCGCGGGTGTCACATCGGCCTGTTCCCCTGCCAGCGCCCTCGTCCGTGCCACCAGCCGATGTTCGTGAAGTTCCGGTGAGACGCTCAGCTCATGGCCGAGCCGCACGAAGTCATCGCAACCGTCGGCCAGCAGACGCCGCAAGACGGTGTCAACCGCCTGGTTGGTGAAGGCAGCGACCAGCACGCGTTCACCACGCCGCATTGCCCGCTGCGCAATCTCGGCAACCACACTCGTTTTGCCGGTACCCGGCGGCCCCTGAATCAGCAGATAGTCGCGGGCAGTGAGCGCGCGCGCCACAGCACTGCGCTGTTCTTCGTTCAAGCGGTCCGACAACGTCGCGCGCATGGATTCCTCTGAGACCGTATCGTACGTGGGAGCAGTCTCGCCACGGACCAGCGCTCGCAGATGGGGCGATCCCCGCAGCCAGCGCCAGAGGTTGCGCACGGTGCGGTCGTGGACGATGTCGCTGGCGTAGCGGTCGAGCAGTCGCGGTTGAGCGATGCGTTCGGGCGTCCAGACGACGATGCGCTGCGCCTCCAGCCGCAGGATGCTGCCGCTGACCATTGCGCCACGCACGGGATCGCCGTCACTCACCAGCACCGCGTCGCCCTCGCGCAGGTCAGATGTCTGCTCGCCCGCAAGCGTATATTCCCACTCGCCGCTGGCCGTCTGCCGTGGCTCGCCGACGAGCGTCAGGTTGCCCAGGGCCACGCCGCGCCGCATGCGCTCCTCTGGAGTCTCGCGCCAGAGAGCGCTACCATCATCCTCGGCGGCACGCGCCTCCAGCCGCAGCAGGTCATACATCTCGGCGAACATCGCGGTATCTTCGGGATCGAACGGCTCCTGCACGTCGGCGATCTCCGGCGGCTGCCAGCCCAGCAGCGCCGAAGCGCGCAAGCAATCGTGCCGCACCATGCAGCGCGCGCACTTGATGGCGGCGGGGGGCGGCGGAACATGTCCGGTCGCGTGGACGAGCGCCAGGGCGTTGCGAAGTTCCAGCACACGATGCAGATCGCGTCGCACAAAGGGACTACTGTAGGCTTCGGCGCGTCCGGCAGTGCCGCTGTAGAGCAGGGTCGCGCGGGGATTGTCTGGCCGATGGGGAAAACGCGCCGCCAGCAGCGTGTGGTAGCCCTGCACCTGCCAGCGATGCTCGCGCTTGGGCAGCGATGCGTGCGTGTTGCCCGTCTTCAACTCTAGCAGCGAGCCACCCTGAACATCCCGCAGTAGCGCGTCAAGGCGCCCCTTCAGGCCGACTTCGGGCGCGAGCAGAAACGTCTCGGCGCGGATATCCGGCGTGGCGCGCCAGAGACTCTGGCGGCTGTGCCGATACCAGGCATCCAGTGCGCGAATGTGCGGCGCGGCGTCGGCGGCCATCTCGTCCTCAGAGATTTGGCGCAGCGCCAGGTCTATCTGTGCCGCGTCGAGTGCGCGCTTCAGGTAGACCTCAATCGGTTGATCGTCGTGTTTGAGCAATTCTTTGAAGGCGTTGTGTACCAGCGTGCCCCGGAGCGTCGCGGCATTTGGAGCGGAGGGAGCCATCCGCCGCAGAGGATACTGGCGCACGCAGTATTCGGCGTTATTGATATCGGTGATGTTGAGCAGCAGATCCGGCTCCAACACGATCACACCGGCAGGCAGCAGCCGCAACTCCTCGGGATCGGATGCGCGGGCGAGATGATGGAGACGCACCCGCACCCCACGCCAAGAGTCGATGGGATACGCCGCAAGCTCGCGCCAGAGCGTCCGCCCCTGCTCGCCGCAGACTATGCGCACGGTCTTGCCGTCCTCGGCGCGAACAGTAAGCACCAATTGACGCGAAACCGTATCGAGTGCGGCATCGCGCAATTCGCCGGAGATGCTGGCGAGATCACAATGCGTGGCGTGTGGCGGCTCCCACGGGCAGAGAAAGCAGCCAGGCGCGGCGTCGGGGGTCTTCGCGGTCTCGGCGGCCATCGGGTACGCTCACTTTCTCCGTCTGTCTATGTCTTTCGACGCCTGTTGCGACGCTGTTTCGACGCCCGCCAGCAGCGTATCGCAGTGTACGGCGTCGTGCCTCGCGCGTCAAGCGTAGCGGCGTTCGCCGGAATCGTCCATAGCAGCATATCATCGCAAACGGCGCGGCACCCGCAAATCCGAAGAGAAGAGGCGCGCGTTATACGGTATACTATCTTTAATCTCTGAGTCGGGCAGGCAGGTAGACGCTGCGCCGCGACACCTCTGCCAGGGAGACATGCATTGGCCATCTGGTGACGTGGCGACGCGTCAGTCGTCCATACTAACGTGCAATATGGCGAGCAATGTATCGGCCTATCGTGTATCTCAGCGCGAACGAGTCGCGTGGATGCGCCGAGGAGGGGTAGGGGCGTTATGGAAGGTTTGCGACTGAACTTCCTGAAAAGTCGGCAACGGGGCGCCGAACTGGCCACACTGGCTGAGCCGCCCGTGCCCGAGGTGTATGAAGAACCCGATACCGAGGCCGAATTTTCGGTAACGCCGCTGGATGGATTCCGCGGGTTTACCAGGCGCTGGTGGGTGTATCGCCGGTGGCTCGTGCCTGTCGTCGCGGCACTCCTGTTGGTTGCAGTGCTCTTGAGTACCGCGGCCATCGTAGTGCATTCGCGGCAGCCCTACTTGACGTATGCGCGGGTGGTCGATGGCAATCTGGCGCTTTCATTCCAGACGAGTGGCACACTGCGCAGCGCGATCTACGGCGCCGATTTCGCGGTGTCGGGTACGGTCGCCGAGATCGACGTAACGGTTGGTCAGCAAGTGGCGCAGGGCGATACGCTAGCCAAACTCAATACCGCGCTCTTGCAGGACGCGGTTTCACAGGCGCAGGCGGCCAGCAATGGAGCGGGCACAGCGCTCTCCGGCGCGCAGACCAATCAGGACAAGGTACAGGCTGCCGCCAATGCGCTGGTCAATAGCGCCTTCGATACCGAGCAGGTAGCCATTTACCGCTGCCACCATGAAGCGAATCCTCCGACCGACTGTGTCGGCCAGGCGGAGAGCCAATATGCGTCGGCGCAGGCGACCGCGGACAGCATGAACGCACAGGCGGCGCAGCAGACGAATATTGCCCAGGCACAGTACGATACCGCCAAGGCGGCCTTGCAGACAGCGCAGGATAATCTTGGCTCCGCGCGACTCATTGCTCCCCACGCAGGTACGATCGCCGCGGTCAACGGCAACGTCGGCCAGACGAGCGGCGGCGTGAACGCAGCGGGCAACTCCTTCATCGAGATTGCCGACCTCAACGCGCTGCAGATCACCACTATGGTTGACCAGTCGCAGGTAGGCAATGTGCAGCCGCAAGATACCGTTCACTTCACCGTACCGTCGTTCAAGAATCGCAACTTCAGCGGCACCGTGAGCGGCATCTCGCCGTTTGGCCAGGCCACGCGCAACAGCGTTCTCTACCCGATGACGATTGATGTCGATAGCCAATCCCTCGGCATCGGCGTGGGTACAGCCCCCGTCCCGACGCTGCTGCCCGGCATGACCGCGAATCTGACGGTGCTGACGGCGCAACGTTTCGCCGTGCGGCTGATCCCCAATAGCGCGATCATCTTCGCGCACACGGCCGCCAATCCGAAACAGTCATCGCTCATCAGCAAGGCGGCTGCGGCCAAGGCGCTCGACGCGGCGCGGCAAATGCTGACTGAACTGCAGAACTCGGGTGCCGACTTTTCGCAGGAGCATCCCGAGCTTGCCTATGTGCTGGTACAGGTCAAGGGCAAATGGGTGGCAGAGCCTGTCGTGCTGGGGCTGACCGACGGCACCAATTACGAGGTGCTCGCGGGCCTCAATCTGCACGATAAGGTGGCCACTGGCGAGCAGCGCAACTGGATCACGATCCTGGCCAATCGGTAGCTTTCCATGCCCACTGGCGACGGCGATTCTCGCTCCCATATGGCGTGATCGCGGCGATTGCCCTCAGCGCGCACCACCGAGGAAGATGTCACGCTGGTGCGCTACACAGGACCACGTGGGCTAGCGGCGTGCAAGAAGGCGGCTTCAGCGTGTTATACTTCACGGTGTACACAGGCTGTTCGTGCGCGCGCCTGCTCGTCATCATCACGCCAGACCAGAGCACCCGCCCGCACCACGATAAAGACGATGAGGTCGAGGGCCACATGAGCGAACTGGCTGTCTTCACCGGGCGCGCGCATCAGGAATTGGCCGAAAAAATCTGCGCGCATCTCGGCATCCCACTGGGTAACGCCGAGGTCTTTGAATTCGATAACGAGAACATCTTCGTCAAGATCAATGAGAACGTCCGCGGCAAGGATGTCTTTCTCGTTCAGACATTCAGCAAGCCAGTCAACACCTCGATTATGGAGGTGTTCATCATGATCGACGCGCTCCGTCGCGCCTCCGCCCAGCGGGTCACGGCAGTCATTCCCTATTACGCCTATGGCCGCACCGACAAGAAAGATCAGCCGCGAGTCCCCATCACAGCGCGACTGATTGCCGACTGCATCGGCGTCGCAGGCGCGAACCGAGTGCTGACGATGGATCTGCACGCAGGCCAGATTCAGGGCTTCTTCAATATTCCCGTGGATGAGTTGACCGCGCAGACGATTCTGGTCAACTACGTGCGTTCGCTCAAACTGACTGACTTTACCGTGGTGGCCACCGATACCGGCTTCGCCAAAAAGGCGCGCAACTTTGCCGAGAGCCTGGATGCCCCGCTCGCCATCGTCGAGAAACGCCGCACCAACAACGTCGGTGGGTTGGAGAGCCTGGGGCTGATCGGCAGCGTAGAGGGTCGCAACGCCGTCATCGTGGATGACGAGATTGGCACAGCGGGCACGCTGGTGCAGGCGGCGCAGGTGGTGCGCGAGAGCGGTGGACGCGACATCTATGCCGCAGCGGTCCATGGTGTCCTGTCTGGCACGGCCATCGAGCGCATCGAGCATTCGCCGATCAAGAAGCTCGTCATTACCGATACCATCCCGTTGGACGCCGCGAAGCACATCCCCCAGATTATGCAGTGTTCTGTCGCGGAACTTTTTGCGGGGGCTATCGCGCGGATTCACGAAGGCCGCTCCGTCTCGGAGCTTTTCCACCCCTAACGCGGAGACGGTGGGCCGATGGCGGAAGACATGATAACGGCTCGGATCACCTCGGAATTTGAGAGCGTACTGCGCTACCTGCGAACGCTCGCGGAACCGTGCGCGCCACCGATGGGCGCGGGTGGATTCGATGTGCTCTACGCCAACACCCGCGAGGTCGTCGTCTGGTACTCCCCCGCGCGCGATGATCAGGTTGCCCGTGAGGTCGCCATTCCGGCGGAGGCGTTGACGGCCGCCTGGCAATCACTCTGCACCGGCCAACAGGTAGATGAAGGAGCGCTGGCGGCGTTGGGGCTGGGTCCGGCTGGTGGCCATTGGGTCATCGCGCTGCTGGCCCAGATCCCTGGTGTGCAGGTGCGGCTGGAGCCGTTGGCGCTGGCGTGGAATCTCCTCACTATCACGCCTGCGGAAGATCCCACGCCAGAAGCAATCGAGGATGCTGGCTAGCGGTCGCTGGTGCTGGCAGTGATGCGTGCCATGCTGGCGACGAACAGGACGAGCAGCATCGCATTCACCGGATGGAACGCGGCGACGAAGGGAATCAACCGGCCAACGTCAATCAGCAGCCCCTGCGTCAGCATCAGCCCAAAGACCAGCCACGAACGATGCCGCAGCGATGGCGCCAGATGGCCGCACCAGGCGATGATCGGCAGCGCCAACGAGCCGAGAATGACGATCGGGCCGAGAATCATGTGCGGCAGGAAGGTCGAAACGTTGAAGATGGCCAGTCCGGCGAAGAAGATTTGCAGCGCGACACCGCCGAGCAGCACACGCGCCACCATCATATGCGCCCTGGCGGCGCGGCTCTCTGTGACCGTGATAGCCTGTGGGGTCGTGCGCACTTCGGCCTGAATCGCGGGCTGATTGGTGGATGGAACCCTCGCCTGGGTCGCTTCGGCGGCATCGGCAATGAGTGTACGCATCGGGAACCTCCTCACTCGTTTGGTTTCCCTCTTGTCTGTTACCTCATCTCTACATCCGCAGCATACCCGCGCATCGTTCCAAAATCGCTACGGCAGACGTTACGGAAACGAATCTCCCAGAAATCTTGTAACGCAAAGTGTTTCTCGGTGCTCCGATCAGCTAGAGTGCCGAGGCGCCTACTCGCCCGTAACGCCTAACAGCTTATCCACCAGCGCGAGGCTGGCACGTTCCAGCGAGTCCACCAGCGCGTCCGCGGCATCGAGACCTGGCGCATCGGGCTGGCCAGCGCGCCGTACCGCCAGGCAGCGCATCCCGCCAGCGTGGGCCGCCGCGATTCCGGCTGGCGCGTCCTCGATCACCAGGCAACGCTGCGGGGCGATCCCCAACCGCTCGGCGCACGCCAGGAAGATATCCGGCGCGGGTTTACCATGCGCCACACTCTCGCCGGA
>DAHUXT010000107.1 GCA_027307065.1 Ktedonobacteria bacterium | reverse complement strand
TCATGGCCGTCGAGACGACCGGCAGCCCACTCACGCCCGCGAATGTCGTCGCGCTCGACCAGTATGTGCGGCGCATCCAGAGCGATCCGCGTGTGGCGCGCGTCACCAGCATCGTCTCGCTCGACCCACGGCTGACGCTGCAGCAATATGAGCTGCTCTACAGCGATCCGAAGATCATCGCCGACCCCTACATCACGCGCTCACTGGCGGCGCTGGCGGGCGACCACATCACGCTGGTGCAGGTCTACAGCAAGTACGGCATGCTCGACTCACGCTCCGAGGCGCTGGTGCAGTCCATCCGCGCGACGGCGCCGCCCAGCGGCATGCGCGTGCTGGTGGATGGCGGCACGGCGGGCATCATCGACTACGTCAACACGCTCTACGGCGCGTTCCCCTATGCGCTGCTCTTGATCGCGCTGATTACCTATGTCGTGCTGGCGCTGCTCTTCCGCTCGCTGGTCCTGCCGCTCAAGGCGATCCTGATGAACACGCTCTCGATTCTGGCGAGCTATGGCGCGCTGGTCTTCATCTTCCAGCAGGGCCACTTCAGCAACATCCTGCACTTCACGCCGCTTGGCTTCGTCGAGGCCTCGGCGCCGATCATGATGTTCTGCGCGCTCTTCGGTCTCTCGATGGATTATGAGGTCTTTCTGCTGTCGCGTGTCCGCGAAGCCTACGAGCAGACCGGCGACAACGCCCGCAGCGTAGCGGCTGGACTGGAACGCAGCGGCGGCATCATCACCAGCGCGGCGGCCATCGTGTTTCTGGTCAGTATCGCGTTCGCCACAGCCGATATGGTGATCGTGAAGGCGCTCGGCGTCGGGATGGCGCTGGCGGTGCTGCTGGATGCGACACTAATCCGCGGACTGCTGGTGCCCGCGACGATGCGCCTGCTCGGCAATGTCAACTGGTTGTGGCCGTGGCCGTTCAATCGGCTGCTGCGGGGCGTGGTGTTCCAGCGACAGGGCGACGAGAAGGATGCGCGCCAACCGGTCGCGGCAGGGGAGGACTGAGATGCGATTATTGCGGATTCGCTCTGGAATTGCATGGGCGATTAAAACCGCGCTCTTCGTCGTCCTGGCAGCGTTGTTGCTGGCTGGCTGCGGTCTGCCGGGAACGATCTCTTCTGGTGGCAGCCTGCCCGTGACGAAACCCATCCCGACGGCGACGCCGCTGCCCCCAGTGCGATTCCCACAGGATGAAGCGCCGCACAGCAATCTGACCGAATGGTGGTACTACACGGGGCATTTCCACAGTGCGAGCGGTCACGAGTATGGCTTCGAATTGACGCTTTTCCAGACGTTGCGTGGCTCACTCGCGCCGTATTACGCCGCCCACTACGCCATTAGCGACATCTCGCGCGGCCAGTTCCACTATGACCAACAGATTGGCTTTGGCTCGCCCGACTCGATTCCGCCCGCTGGCTCGACGCAGGGCTTTCATCTCGCGCTCAACGGCTGGACGCTGACCGGGCTGAACGGCCACGACCAACTGCACGCGGCAATGACGGACTATGCGATCAACCTGACGCTCAGCGATGCGCTGCCGCATCCGGTATTGCATGGTGGCTCTGGGCTGATATCCTACGGCGTTGGCGGCTTCTCGTACTACTACTCCCGGCCGTTGATGCGAGTGAGTGGAACGATGATTGACCACGGCGCGGCGATCCCTGTGACTGGCCAGGCATGGATGGATCACCAGTGGGGCAATTTCCTGGGGCTGGGCGGCTCTGGCTGGGACTGGTACAGCATCCAACTTGCCAACCACACCGAATACCACACCGAATACATGCTCTACATTATCCGCGACAGCCAGAAGCGGCCGCTCTCGGTCGTCGGCACCTACGTGGCGGCAGATGGCAGCGTCCACGAGATTCAGGCGGCAAACCTGCGCTTCAGCGTGCTCGGCCACTGGACTAGTC
The DNA here is from genome assembly GCA_027307065.1 of Ktedonobacteria bacterium. GTDB lineage: Bacteria > Chloroflexota > Ktedonobacteria > Ktedonobacterales > JADMIN01 > DAHUXT01. Next base: position 9,784 of record DAHUXT010000107.1, on the reverse strand, counting down.
CCGCGACCGGTGGCGTCTATCCCTCCGGCTGGCAGGTGACTATCAGCAGTCCCGCGCTCACTTTGACGCTGGCGCCTGCGCTGCGCGATCAGGAGCTGGTGACGGCGCAATCGACCGGCGTCGCCTATTGGGAGGGCGCGGTGCGCATCAGCGGGCGGGCCAACGGCGCGGCGGTGACGGGCCAGGGCTACGTCGAGTTGACCGGCTATGTGAACCTGCCTTCGAACGCCGCGACGCCGTAGACCATATCCGCCCGCTATCTTTGCCTCTCCTACGATGCCTCGGATGCTGGCGATTCCAGCGCTCGGGGCGTAGTTTGGTATAATAGCGATGACCGCAAATGGTCGCTGGCGTAACTATCCGGAGTCTACATCACATGATCGAACGTTTGAAGCAGGCGTTTGAACAGGCTGAGCAACGCCCTGAAGCAGAACAAGAACTCCTCGCGCAGTTGCTGCTTGAAGAAATGCAGTCCGAAGATCGTTGGACCGCGCTTTTTGCCGATCCGCGCTCTGATGCGTTGCTCGAAAAACTGGTGGCAGAGGCGCTGGCAGAGGACGATGCCGGTGAGACCGAGGACATCACTGGGGATAGTTTTCTGTGAGGTCCAAGCGCACGAGGCAGTTTCGGACGCTCTTCGATGAACTGCCTGATGCTGTGCGGACACAGGCCAATCACACGTATCGCTTGTTCAACGTGAATCCCGCCCATCCGGGCCTCGACTTCAAGCAGGTCAGCAAACGAGGCCCAACCTACTTGCTCGCATTGGCATCCACTATCGGGCGCTTGCCATTCGCAAGACTGACTATTGGCTCTGGTTCTGGATTGGCAGCCATGCCGAATACGACAAATTGCTCGACCAGCTCCAATAACCGTTAACTTCCGCGAGATAACGCACACGCGCAACTACTACGATGCCTCGGATGCTGGCGATTCCCGTGTTCGGGACTTTGTGGCGTCCGCGATGGCTCCTGAGAACCATTCCCCACCATAGCACCAGAGTATCACTCGCATGGCTCGGCGGAGTAGCGCGAGAATGGCTCCGTGTGGCGATGGAATTTCCCCGTTTTCCGGGCATCCTTGAAGTGTCAAGAGCGCAGGGAGCAGCAAAGGACTCCGAAGCGCGAGAGCCGCAGGGATACGCAGGAAATCACAGCAACAAGAAGGGGAATCAGCCATGCAGCACGAAACACCGAACACCGCACCCGGCGCCGCGCCCACCAGTGCGACTGCCGCCCTCGAGGCACACGACATCCACAAATCGCTGCCACTGGGTCGCGAGCGTATCGACATTCTCAAGGGCATCAATCTGCGCATCGAGCACGGCGAATTCGTCGCCATCGTCGGCCCATCGGGATCGGGCAAGTCGACGCTGCTCGGCATCATCGCCGGACTCGATAACCCCACCAGTGGACAGGTGCTGGTGGATGGCGTGGATATCACCCACATGAGCGAGGCCAAACTCGCCAATGTGCGCAACCAGAAAATCGGCATGGTCTTCCAGGCGTTCAACCTGATTCCCACGCTCACCGCCCAGGAGAATGTCGAGATTCCACTCTATGTCGGCCAGCATCGGGGCAGCCCGTCCGCGCGCTCCACTGAGCTGCTGACGCTCGTCGGCCTGGCGCATCGCCTCGGCAACCGCCCGACGCAGCTTTCGGGCGGCGAGCAGCAGCGCGTGGCAGTGGCGCGGGCACTGGCGACCAATCCCGCCATCGTCATCATGGATGAGCCAACCGGCAACCTCGACCAGAAGAACAGCGAAAACGTGCTGCAGATGATTCGTGATCTGCGCGCGGCCACCGGCACCACCTTCGTCATCGCCACGCACGACCCCAACGTCGCCCGCGCCGCCGACCGCTCCATCCGCATCGTCGATGGGTTGGTGGCGAACAGTTAAGGCGTTTTCATTCGGCGAACAACGTGTGTCAGATAGAGAGGAACTCAGCCATGTACCAGCCCGAACAGCCAGCGGCAAACCAGACGTTCTCACCAGCCGATCTCGCATGGCAGCGCGCGCTACTGGCGGCATGCATTATCCTGGCTCCCTTAAGCATCACGCTCTACCTCGTGGCCTGGAACGGCTCCGGACGGCAACCGCTCGACTCCGCTGCGATGGCCGGCGCAACCGGCAACATGTTGCGTCTCATCGGTGCGGTCGCCGCCTCCTTCTTCCTTCCATTGGGCTACCTGGCAATGTCGCTGCTTGGCATGCGGCGCGCACCTGGACTCGCATTCGCCTGTGCCGCACTCTCGCTGGTCGGATGGATTCCCTGGGCCGCACTGATCGTCCTCGACGACATGGCAATTGCGATTGACCAGACTGGCAGTACTTCGCAGGTGACCGCGCTCTGGGCACGACTCAATGGCGATCCGGTGATGTCCACATTCCTGTTGATCTACGTCATCGGCCATCTGCTCAGCGCCATACTCATCGGCTACATGCTTGGCCGTCTGCGTATCGTCCCAGTGTGGGCAGCGTGGGCCTTCGCGCTGACCAGCCCGCTCACCATCGTTATCTTTCCCATCCACAACGTTGCAGTTCAGGACATCATCAAATACCTGATTTGCCTCCTGCTTGTCGTCGGCGCCACTCCCGCCGCGTTCGCGATGTTCAGGGGTCGAGGCCAGTTCACCACGGAGTTCGCGGGGCAGGAATAACCGCCACGCCGGAGAAGAGCCTGACGCTTCATAGCATGGTCAGGCGCAAGAAAGAGTAAGGAGCGAGCACGATGAAGGCACTCATGTACTGGGCATACGCCACACGGTCACAGGTGCTCGTTGGGCTGCGGTCGCTGCTGGCGATCTTCTGCATCGCGATTGGAGTCATGGCGATCGTCGCGCTACAACTGGTCAGCAATGCCATCAGCCAGGGTTTGACCGGCAATGTGCGCGAGCTCAACGGCGGCGATCTCTCTATCGCCAACACGGCAGCGCCGCTGACCGCCGACCAACTCAGCTACTTCGAGACGCTGAAATCACAGGGCACGCTGAGCGATTATATTGCGATCGATAGCACCAGCGGCGAATTCCACATCAGCACGAGCGGCGCGTCGCGCTTCTTCACGGTGGATGTCATCAACCCGGCGCATTTCCCCTTGGAGGGCGCGCCGAACTTCACAACTCCGTCGGATGGCAGCCTGAACGCGCTGGTACAGGGCAACGCTGTCGTCATGACCGATTCAATGATGCAGGCGCTTGGCCTGCGCATAGGCGACACGGAGCAGCTTTACACCCGCGATGGACGCTCGATTCCGGTCACCGTGGCGGGCATCGTCCAGAGTGGCGGGCTTCTGCGTGGCTCAGTCATGCTGATCAACCTGACAGCCTTCGCGGCGCAACCAGCCGCCGATGGCCAGCCACTGACGTATAACACCGTCTACGCCAATGTGCCAGGACATAGCGACGCCAACGCGACCGCCGCCGAGAAAGCGATTCAGCAACACTTCCCGCTGGCGACGGTGCAGACGACGCAGCAGGCGCTGGCGGGCAACCAGACGACGGTCCAGCAGATTCAATATTTCTTGCAGGTCGTAGGGCTGCTGGCGCTGCTGATCGGTGGTGTGGGCATTGTCAATACGATGCAGGTGCTGCTGCGCCGCCGCCAGACTGAGATTGCTATGCTCAAGACGGCTGGCTACCGGCGGGGCGACCTCTACGCGATGTTCGGGCTGGAGGCTGGACTGATCGGGCTGGCGGGTGGCATCGTTGGCACAGCCGCGGGCGTTGGCGTCAGTTATCTGGTCAAGAGATTGCTCGAAAGCAGCCTCCAGTTCAATTTGGCACTTGCCACCGACGCGCAGACGCTCGGCGGGGGCGTAGCGGTAGGCTGCGTGACTGCGCTGATCTTCGGGCTGTTGCCGATCGTTCAGGCGAGCCAGGTCCGTCCGCAGGCCGTCTTGCGCGAGTTGCCCAACGGCGCGGGTTGGAAGAGCCATATCCCGGCGGTTGCGCTGCTTGGGCTGCTAGTCGTCCTCTTCTTCGCGCTGGCGCTGAGCATTCTGCGCAACGTGACGCTGACGGCCTTCGCGGTCGGTGGCGCGGCCATCTCCCTCGCGCTGCTGAGCGTCTTCTTCAGCATTGTGGTGGTCATCATCAGCAGATTCCCGGTGCTGGAGTCGTTCCGCTGGTGGTACGCGCTGCTGGTGGGTCTGCCGCTGCTGGCTTCGCTCGCCCTGACGGCGTTTATCCCGGCGTTTGGCATACTCTGCCTGGTGGTTGTGTTGCTGAGCATCGTCGTGGTGTTGCTGCCGCGCAACTGGAAAGCGAACGTAAAGCTGGCCCTGCGCAACATCGGACGACAGAAGGCGCGTACAGTGACGACGCTGCTGGCGCTCTACATCGGCGTCTTTTCGGTGGGGCTAATTCTGGTGCTTGGCCAGAACATCAGCACCGCGATCAATGCCTATCTCATTAGTGGCTATGGCATGAACGCTGAGATTATCGCGCGCAGTGGCGACCGGGTCGCCGTTGAGCAACAGGTGGCGCGCATCCCTGGTGCCAAACACATCGTCGAGACTGCCTTCACGGCGGCGCTCCCTATCACTGTCGATGGCCAGCCACTCGGTGAATTCGTGCAAACCGCCACCGCCAGTGGATCTTATACCGCACAAGAGGTTGTCGGCGTCATGAACGGCTTCCAAGGCTACGACCTCGCGCGGGGTGTGACGCCAGATCCCACGGATATCCCGATCACCAGCGGACGCACTCTCAACGCCAGTGACGTGGGCACCACCAACGCGCTGTTGCCAAACGCGGCGGCACAGGCGCCCGCCAACCTAAAGCTGGGCGAGACCATCACGTTCGCCGGCCAGGCATCCAGGACTCCCGTTACGGTCACCATCGTCGGCTTCTATAACTCGAAGCTGCCACAGTCGGGACCAATACTGACGGACACTGGAGTTGTCAATACGCTGAGCGCCGGCCATCCGCAATACTCCTTCCGCATGCACCTGAATCCGAACACGACCGATGCGACCCTTGCGAAGATTCAGCATTCGGTTCCGGACGTCATCACCTACAACTTCACTGACTTTGCCGCGCAGTACGCGACGCAACTACAGAGCCTGATCACTGTGCTGGTGGCGGTGACCTCGCTGGCCATGCTGGCGGCCATCATCATCATCGCGAATGCGGTGGCGCTGGCCATGCTGGAGCGGCGGCGCGAGCTGGGCATCCTCAAAGCGGTCGGTCATACCAGCCGAAGCGTGCTGGGCGAGGTGATGCTGGAGAACGGTATCGTCGCCTTTACGGGGGCACTACTGGCGCTGGTGGTGGTCGTCGCGGCGGCGGCGACGCTGGGCAAGGTGGCCTTCAATCTGCCAATCGCCATCCCGACGCCGACGGTGCTGGGTGTGGTCGCGGCGACGGTCGCGGTCTGCGTGCTGGTCGCGGCGGCGGTCGCGTGGCAGGCGGCACGAGTTCGCCCAGTCGAGGTGCTGCGCTACGAATAGCCTTTGCTGATGAGTCGTGCTGTCCTCCATTCCTCGTGAGGCGTGGAGGACACAGCGCGCCCATAGACAATGGCTATGGACGCCATACGGGTGGAGGAGTGATACAGTGATGACAGTGATGACAACAGGCTGGATGATAGCCAGATAGCCGGGCCAGATAGGAGACAGACATGCGGTCACTGCGACGGCGCTTCGGGACGCTCCGCTGGCGGCTGATGCTCTCGTGCTTTGTGGCCGCATTCACCGCGATGATATCGCTGGCGGTCACGTTCGTGCTGGTGCCGGGCATCATCTCGATGATGAGCCCACAGCGTCCGGTGTCGCTGGTGCAGGGTCTGCAAACGCTCGCCCCAAAGCTCGCGCCATCACTGCGGCAGGATCCGCCTGATCAGCCACGACTCATCGCGACGCTCGAAACCTTCAGGGCTCCCATTGTGATCACCGAGGCGCTGACGAACAATCTGCACTATAACGGCTCGGTGGTTCCTGGCAAGAACGCGACGCTGCTGGTGCTGGGGAGCGACGGCCAGATGCTCGCCACACTGGCCGCACCCTCGCCATCGAATGGCGCGCTCGATCACCTGCGAACACTATCGGGCACAAAAGCTGTTGTGGCCGCTGCTCTGCGCAACGACACCCGCACCACCGACCTGATTCAGAATGAATCGGGCGAGCCGACGGTGGCCGCCGTGCCTATCACAGATACCGGTGGCACGGTGCGCGGTGTGCTCCTGATGGGCACAGATCTCACGCCACTGGTGCGCCCGCTGTATCTGGAAAACCTGGTGGGCCTTATTCCTACGATCATTCTCTTCGCGCTCATCGCCAGCATCTTTGGCGTGATCTTCGGCATGCTGACGGCGCGTGGGCTGACCCGGCGATTGCAGCGGCTGACCTCGGCGGCGGACGCCTGGAGCCAGGGAGATTTCGCCGCATCGGTGCGCGATCCCTCGCCCGACGAACTCGGCCAGCTCGCGCGCGATCTCAACCGCATGGCCGAACAACTGCGGAATCTGCTGCGCGACCAGCAGCAACTGGCCGTGGTCGAGGAACGCAACCGGCTGGCGCGTGACCTGCACGATTCGGTGAAGCAACAGATGTTTGCGCTGACGATGCTTGTGGGCAGCGCGCAACTCGAAGTGGAGGACCAGAGCGAGGCGCAGCGCATCCTGGCCGAGGCGGAACGTGTCGCCAGCAACGCGCAACAGGAGATGACGGCGCTGATTCAGGCGTTGCGGCCTGTGGCGCTGGCCAACAAAGACCTGGGCGCGGCCCTACGCGAGCTCTGCGGCGACTGGCAGCAGCGCACCGGCATCGCCTGTGCCGTCGACGTGCCTGATCGTTTGGCCGTGGCGCCTGATGCCGAGCAGCAGGTCTTTCGCATCGTGCAGGAGGCGCTGGCCAACGTCGCCAAGCACAGCGGCGCGACACATGCGGAGGTCCATGCCGCCGACGAACAGAACACGCTGGTGCTGCGGATTCGCGATAACGGGCGTGGCTTCGACATGGCGCGGGCGGAGGGTAGCGGCGTCGGCTTGAGCAGCATGCGTGAGCGCGCCGAGAGCCTGGGCGGTTCGCTGCGGATTTCCAGCGCCGCCGGGGGAACCCGTCTCGAGCTTCGCGTGCCACTGGCTCAGAAGAGGCTGACGACGCGTGTTGGTTCGCCGAGCGACGGATGAGGTGAGGGCGACAGGTGACGGAAACACAGCAGACAGCGCAGACGATCACAGTACTCATCGTCGACGATCACCAACTGGTGCGCGAGGGCGTGCGGACATTTTTGCAGCGTCAGAGTGATATCACTGTCGTGGGCGACGCGGCCTCCGGGCAGGAGGGGCTGAAACTGGCAGCGGAGCTGGTGCCCGATGTCGTGTTGATGGACCTCGTCATGCCCGAGATGGACGGCGTGGAAACGACGCGCCGCCTGAAGCAGATCAGTCCCAGCAGCCAGGTGATCGTGTTGACATCCTTTGATGACGACCAGCACATTTTGCCGGCGATTCGCGCGGGCGCGCTCTCCTATCTGTTAAAAGACGTGAGCACGGCGATGCTGGCGGATGCGGTGCGCAAAGCGGCCAGGGGCGAGGTGGTGATGACGCCGCAGGTGGCGAAGCGGGTGATGCAAGAGCTGCGGCAGGGCGGACGGACGCCGACGCCACTCGACTCGGACCTGAGTGAGCGCGAGGTCGAGGTGCTGCGGCTGATCGCCGAGGGACGCTCCAACACCGAGATTTCCGAGCGACTGGTCATCAGCGAGCACACGGTCAAGCGGCACGTCAGCAACATCCTCAGCAAGCTGCATCTGGCGGATCGCACACAGGCGGCGGTCTATGCCTGGCGCGAGGGCATGGTGGATAAAGACAGTTAGCGGCTGGGTCGACTTGGTCGCCGGAATCTCGCGATCGCGCGGATATTGTGAGGGTATTGTGAGCGTCAGAGCGCGCGGGAAACGCCGAATCGCCGCCGCTGCTTGATATAATCGAGCATAATATCGTTGCCTGGTGCGGTGGGATAGCGTCGACTGGTGAAGGGAGTCAACGCGATGTTCACAATGCAATCGCCTGTCACAGAGGTCGGGCAATGCCCGTTGTATCGGATACTTGTCGCCGAGCAGCAGTCGCTCGATGCCACCATTCTCCGCTTGGCAAGCGGTAAGGCGGCACAGTACGAGCCGCTGAACGCCCGTTCGCGGGCAGCTGGGATGATTCAGCACAACATCTGCCGCCGCCGCACCTTTGGAGAGCGGCTGAGCTCGAGCGCGCTCTCGCACATCGAGGAGGCGGTCAGCCAGCTCTCCGAGAGTGAGCAAGCCGACGTCTTGGCTGCGTTAGCCGCTTGCCGGGCTGGTTGCGCGCTCGGGCGCTAGCGCCTCTCCCATCACGAACATCTCACTGGCGATGCATAGGGGACGAATGCGTCTCTTCGCGCATACCTCTCCCCTCGACCGTATATGCGCGCCGTCGCGGCTGTTCCTGCCATGCTGTGATGTCGGGGCTGTTGGTCATGGTGAGAAAGCATGCGGCCATCGTGAGTGCTTCGTGACGACATGCGCTGAGATTGTGATCGGACTGCAAGGTTAGCAGAGTATCTCATTACCGTACGATATCTCAACAGCGTCTCAAGCGGCAGGCTATCCGGCGTGCACGGAGATCGCACCGAGACGCCAGGGTAATGAGAAGGAGTGTATGCTATGGCAGCGTACCGACTGCGTCGCTGGGTGGTGGGCCACTATGCGGCCACCGAGACGAATCCTGCCCATGCGGATGTTCTGCTCGACGGAATGCGCGCGCGTGGATTCATCCGGAGGCGCGTGGTACAGATCTCAGAAGAGGTGCGTGTGCCGCTCCTACCAACGGATACCGCCGACGCGAAAGGCAGCCAGGCACTCGTCAAGCGAGCGATGACCCAGAGCGCCACTTCGTGGAAGGGAAAACCCTAGCGCGCCCGATACTGCGATCCCAGGCGTCTCGGTATTCTGGTCGTCATGATACGGGAATGTCCACCGACGGTGATGCTTGTCAGACGGCATGCGATGTGCGATACTTCACCTGTCTGACATCTTGCGCTGGTGGAGTAATTCCAAAGCGCCGGATGATCACACGTCGCCATGGTGCCCGTAGCTCAATTGGCAGAGCGCCAGATTGTGGCTCTGGAGGTCGTGGGTTCAAACCCCATCGGGCACCCCCAATTTCACCCCAATACGATGCCTCGGATGCTGATGCTGTCGGCGTTCGGGGCATCAATGGCATAGTCGCCACAACAGTGGTAGGACAAGAGGTTCGCAGATGAGCGCGCCATATCAGGACATCATTACGTTGGAACCCGGCAAGCGGAGCGGCCAACCGACCATTCGTGGCATGCGCATGACGGTATCTGATGTACTATCTTACCTGGCCGCAGGCATGTCACATGCAGAAATTCTGGCCGACTTCCCGTTTCTTACGGAGGAGGATATCCGTGCTTGCCTGAGCTATGCCGCGGATCGTGAGCGGCGTGTGCTGATCGCCAGTGTGTGAGCAGGTGCGAGATTGCATGAAACTCGTCCTTGATGCGACTGGTGGACTATCGCTCGCTGCTCTAACGATGCCCATAAGGACGATCGATACCCTCATCGCTGTTGCGGCGATACTCCTCGGCCTGGCTCAATTCTTGAGACTCATCCACAGTGGACCTGCACAGCGCGGTTCTAGCAGGATATGGGCGGCCACGTCAAGCCTCGCCTGGTTTATCGGCGGGAGTTGTCTGATAGTAATTGTATGGCGGAAGGCGTCGGGACCTGCGGACAGCATCTCTTCACCGTACCCAGATATGGGCATTCTAATGTTCTTAGG
>DAHUXT010000106.1 GCA_027307065.1 Ktedonobacteria bacterium | reverse complement strand
TCGAATCCTGAGGCGTCCGACAGACCCTAGTCTTGTCCAACATGCGGGCACATCTCAAGTGCCCACACATCAGGCGACGAGAATCCAGCGACCTCAATGTCCATCCCATATTGTCCCTTGTACCAGTCGTACGAAGCGGCATTACAGGCTCGGACACTATGTCGCATCCACCCAGCGGCAGGAAGGGCGGAATCCATAAACGCCGTAATTGTCGCTGGTGTCGCTCCGGGAGTGCAGAGGATATATTGCGCACTGCCCGCCTGGATACCCAGAGCAAACTGAGCAACTAGCGTGCCTGGTGGGAACGGAGGTGGCACCGGAATTGTTGTCAGGAGTGGTCCAGGCGGAGTCACAAAGGGCATATTCGGGGAGCCAAAACGACACCCCGCGATGGCGACAGACGTTGCCGTCGCCGTTGGCGAGATTGTAGCAGTCGGCGATGGAGAAGGGGTCAGCGTTGAGGATGTGACACCGCGAGATGGAGTGCTCGGCCCACATGCCACCGTGATCAAGCCAAGCCCAACGAGCAGGCTTACAGACCAGATATGGCGCCGCATCATGCGAGCACGCATGTTCTCACCCTCCTCCAAATAGACACGTAGACTCATCCACCTGATGATAAGAACCATCACAAAGACCGATGGGATTATCGCATATGGATGAGTTGGTTGCTGCCGGGCGCTCTAGGGCAGGAACGCAGTAGCACATTTGAGGGCATTCGTCAGACAGGCCCTAGTCGTACTGCCGCAGGTTGTACTGTTGCATCAGCGCGATGAGCGACGAGCCGGGGTCGTTGTGGTCGGTATAGTGGCCCGCATCCCACGGAGATGCGCCGAGCGCCCGCGCCGCCGCGTCGGGTCCGCCGTGGCTGGCCGCCTGGGCTATCTGACTGTAATAGGGCAGCTTGGCCACGGTGAGGTAGAAGCGCAGGCCGTCCTCAGGCGTATCGGCATAGGCGAAGGTGGGCGGCGAACCGACGGCGGCTGTCCCGGCGATGAACGGCTCATCGAAGAGGCCGCCGCAGTTGCCGAAGTTGTAGCCGGTGAAGGTTGGCGCCTGCCATCCCTGTTCCAGGCCCCACTGCGCCAGAATCACGCTGACTGGCCAGCCGGTCGCGTCGTGCGCCTGCCGGGCAAATGGAAGCGCAAAACGCACGTACGCCGCCTCGCCCTGAATCACCGGTCCATCGGTGTGCGACGCGTAGATGGTCGTGCCTGCCGCCTGGGTAACCGCTGTCTGCGAGGGCAGGCAGATTTGCTGGCCGATGGGCGGTTCTTCGACATCATAGACGCCGTTGGCGCTCGCGATATCTCCCACACTGACACCGCTGCTCCGGGCGAGGGAGATTAGCGTATCGCCGACCTCAACGGTATGCCAACGGCAGCCCTCCAGCAACGATTTCATGGTGCGTTTCTCGTAGGTCATATAGGCCCCCATGCCGATCAATACCACAAGCAACGCGGCCAGCGTGATCCAGTCGCGTGGGCGCATCGGCTTCGTCTGGCGAAATCCATATCTGCCCAGGCGAAACATGCTTCTGCCGAGCAACGCCACGCCTCTGCCCGCCAGCCGTAGCGGTCTGCGTTTCCGCGCGCGTTGCCTCTTGCCGAAGATGTCGGCAGATGGGGCGCCACCTGCGGACGAGTTGAGCCATGTGCTCGATGGGCCTGGCCGCACAACCGTCGGCTCGTCGGCGATGTCAGCAAACCGCTGGCTATCGTCTGGAGCAGGCGGCAGGGTTACTCGCTTGCGCACCATGGCATCTCCTGAAATACGTCACACTAAACGTGTTGGCGGTGTTTACGATGGCGGAGCCTGCCCGCGAATCGAGTGCTCTCGTTGCGTCACATTGACCCTCGTATGCTGCGGCCAATCCTCCACCACCTACGTTGTCTCGCCTGCAACGTCACATTGTCAACACTACGATAGGCGGCCCCGATGGGTAGCATGACGGAGGGATGTCTGCCTGATCGTTAGGCGGTGAAGACCAGGCCAAGAGCAATGCCTAGCGCTGCTCCCGCAAACACCTCAACGGGTGTGTGTCCGATGAGTTCGCCGAGACGGTGTACGTCGAGTCCGCGCTCGTGAAAAAAGTCGTCCATCATCAGATTGAGGATGCGTGCCTGCTTGCTGACCGCCCGGCGTACCCCGGCGGCGTCATACATCACCACGCCCGCGAAGACCGCTGCCAGGGCAAAATAGACCGAGCCAAGGCCCTGAACGCGCGCAACCCCTGTCGCCAGCCCCATCACGAGCGCCGAATGCGAACTGGGCATGCCGCCAGCCGCGAAAATATAGCTCGGCTCGAACTTGCGGGTGACGACCAGCGCCAACAGCACCTTGATGCCCTGCGCGACCAGCCAGCCTGCTACGGCGGCCCACAATACCCGGTTTCCAATCAAATCGGTCCATGGCGAATGCATGACACGCTCCACTACTCGTCGTCTAGCTCGAACTCCTCCAGTGAGAAGGAGACAGTCTCCGTACTCAAATCCGCGCGCAGTTTGTCCACGCGGAGTTCCGCACCCTGCAACAGTTGGTCGCAGGCGTGCGCCAGCCGCATCGCCCGCTCGTAGAGGCGCATCTCCTCGTCCAGCGAGTGCTGGCCATCTTCTAGCTGCGCGATGATCGCATCAATCTCGGTAATCGCTGTATCGTAGTCGGCCAGACTTGTCAGCGCAATGGCGTCCGGCGACTGATTCGCTCCATTCGCCAGCGGCGACTGCGACGAGCCACGACGCGAGCGACGCTCACTCTGCATAGTGCTACTCCCTCTCTCCGTCAGCCGCGGCGGGTGTCTCATGTTCGCCAGCGATGGCGGCAAACGTGCCATCAGCGACTCGCACCCGCAGCCGCTCACCTGGCGACACCTGCGCGACACTCGTCACCAGTGCGTCATCATCCGCGCGCCGCACCACGGCAAATCCGCGATTCAGGGTCAGCAACGGGCTGAGCGCGTGCAAATGCTGTGCCCGGCCGCTCAACCGTTCGCGTCGCATCTCCAGAAGATTGCGCATGCGTACCCGTAGCCGTTCGCGCGCCTCGTCGACCTGCTGACGCGCCTGCAATAGGCGTCCACGCGGACTGGCGCGGTCGAGCCCGTGCTGGCGGATGCCCAACGTGGCATGCTGGGTATAGAGGTACACGTCCATCGCCTGATCGAGGCGGTCCCGCTGTTGCAGCAGAGACTCGCGCCACGTGCGCAGATCGGGCACGACGGCGGTCGCGGCAGCGGTCGGGGTGGATGCGCGCAGATCGGCGACGAAATCGGCGATGGTGAAGTCCGTCTCGTGGCCAATGCCCGTCACCACGGGTATCGCGGACGCGGCGATGGCCCGCGCGACGATCTCTTCGTTGAATGCCCACAACTCTTCGATTGAGCCGCCACCGCGCGCCAGAATGATGACCTCTGCCTGCGCGTGGGCATTCAGCATCGCAATCGCGGCAGCGACTTGCTCTGCCGCGTCCTCACCCTGCACCAGCGTAGCTGCCAGCACTACCCGCGCCAATGGGCACCGCAGCCGGAGCGTCCGCACGATATCGCGCAGGGCCGCCGCCGACGATGATGTAACTACGCCAATTACCGACGGTGAACGGGGCAGCGCGCGTTTGCGTTCCGCCGCGAAGAGTCCCTCGGCCTCCAGCCGCGCCTTGAGTGCCTCGAATCGCAGATGCAGCTCGCCTACGCCTGCGTCTTCTACGGCATCCACATAAAACTGCACGTCGCCGCGCGGCTCGTAGACGCTGATGCGTCCGTGGACGAAGACCGCCATGCCGTTGCGAAGCGCTGGCACGCCAAAACCGTTGCCGCGAAAAAGCACGCAGCGTATCGAGGCGCGTTCATCCTTGATCGAGAAATAGCGATGCCCGGCGCCAGACTGCGTATAGTTGGTGATCTCGCCGCGCACCCAGGTATCCTGCAGGTAGTAGTCTTCTTCCAGCAGGCTCTTGAGGTAGCCGGTCAGCTCACTTACACCGACAATCCGCATCACCGCCGGTCCCTCCGGGACAGAAGTCTACACCGGGCCGAATGAATAATCCCCGGTCCGCCTCGCACGGGCATCTCAGGCTTCGATCGGCTCTACCATCATCAGCACCTGTCCGTATTCGACGGGCTGGCCATCGCCAACCAGAATCTCCCGGACTTTGCCTGCGGTGGGCGACTCGATCTCGTTGAGCACGTTGAGCGCCTCGACCGCGCCGATAATCTGCCCTTCTTTGACGATATCACCCGCCGCGAGCGACCTGGAGCCACGCTTCGCCACCGCTCGGTAGAATCCCACCAGCGTCGAGCGCACGTCGAGCGCCAGAGTATCCTTCGCTACTCCGGCCTCCACATCGGCATCTGCGGTGTATTGTTCGTCGGGCTCATCGACCAGCATGACCGTCGCGGGATCCAGCACAACCGGCGCTGGCTTGCGCAGGGTCAAGTGGAGGCCGTCACTCTCGCGCTCGATCGTGATCTCTTCGATATCGCTGTGCTCCATCAGACTGATGAGTTGACGCAATTCGGCGACATTGAGGCTGCTGGGCATCGGAGTCGAGGCCGAACCGCCATTGCGCTCTGCTCGTTCGCGTACCATGATACTGCGCCTCCTCCCGCGACCTGTGAGCTATCCGCCTAGATGTCGAGCATCGCAGGGCGTACTACATTGCTATGAATTGACCCGCTCGACGTACGCGCCGGTATCCGTCTTGACGCGGATTCTATCGCCTGTGGTGACGAAGAGCGGCACCTGAACCACCAGACCAGTCTCAACCGTCGCTGGCTTCGTGCCACCGGTGGCCGTGTCGCCCTTGAATCCTGGCTCAGTGTAGGTGACTTCGAGGTCAACCGACGGTGGCAAATCGACGCTGAGCGCTTCGTCGTTGTAGGTCACGATTTCGATCTGCATGCCATCGAGCAGGAAGTTCTTGGCGTCGCCAAGTTGCTCGCCCGTCAATGGTATCGTTTCGAAGGTCTCATTGTCCATGAAATAGTACGTATCACCGTCGTTGTACGAATACTGTACTGGACGGTGTTCGAGGAACGCGCGCTGGAACCGTTCGCCCGCATCGAAAGTGCGCTCCAGATTGGCGCCGGTGCGGAGATTCCGAAGCTTGATGCGCACGATCGCGCCGCCACGGCCCATCTTGATGTGCTGCCAGTCGACAATGGTAAATAGCTGGCCATCTAGCACCATGGATATGCCCTTTTTGAGATCACCCGTCGAAATCATAAGTTCTGTTCGTATCCTCCCGGAGCCGGACATGCCGATGCTCACTGAATTGTTGCCGCAAGGAGTCAGACATTCAAGCGGCGTCGTTCTATTGTCCGTGTACAGACCGTGCGGCGTATCTGCCGCTCCATTGTCCGCGCACGCAATTTAGCCCACACTATTCTATCACCCGGTAGCGCACCATTGCCGCCGTAGTGTTGGCTGCAAAGCGGTCATACGCACTCGGTCTGAGATGTTGTCGTGTGCGGTGGCTGTTCGCAGCATGAGCCCCGCGGCGAATCGGGATAATACCGCCTATTCGCCGTTGCGTTCAGGCGACGGCGCGCTTCCCCAAGACAGCAACAGCGCTGGACCTGGTATCACCCCGAGAACGATGCTACGAGCGATTCGAGCGCAAAGAGATAGCCGCGCCAGCCGAGCCCGGTAATCTGCCCTTTGCAGACGGGCGCCAGCAGCGAGGTGTGGCGAAATGGCTCGCGCGCGTAAATGTTGGAGAGATGTACCTCGACCGCCGGAAGACCTGTGCCCGCGAGCGCGTCGCGCAGGGCTACACTGGTGTGCGTCAGGCCGCCGGGATTGATGACGATTCCCTGCGCGGTGGACGCCTCTTGCTGCAGCACGTCGATCAGCGCGCCCTCGTGGTTCGATTGAAAGGCGTCCACGACACAGCCGAGAGTGGCTGCGCGTTCAGCGATCTGCGCGTTGATCTCGTCGAGTGTCATCGAGCCGTAGATTTCCGGTTCACGCTGCCCCAGGGTGTTGAGATTCGGTCCGTGCAGCACCAGCACCCGCGGTCGCTCATCCGGCGTTTTCGCGCTCATCGCTCCCTCTCCCATGATCCGTTGTGTCGACTATCCACCGGCGTTAGCGCTCCTCCGCGCCCGAAGCCACCAGCGCCTCGCGCACGACCTCGATCGGTACATTGCTTACCACTGCGGTACGCCCCAATGCTGTCGGCAGCACCCAGCGCACCGCGCCGCCGCGCACCTTTTTATCCCACAGCGCCGCGCCCACCAGCGCGTCGGCCGAGACACCTTTTAGGCTGGTCGGCAGCCCCAGATAGGTGAGCAGTTTTTCTTGCCGCGAGACGACGTCTTCCGGGGTTACGCCCAGTTGCAGGCCAATTCGCGCCGCGACCTGCATGCCCGCGGCAACCGCCTCGCCGTGCAGCCACTGGCCGTAGCCCGCTACCGCTTCGAGCGCGTGGCCGATGGTGTGGCCATAGTTGAGCCGAATGCGCTCATCATGCGCGCCCTCGCGCTCGTCAATCTGCACGACCGCCGATTTGATGGATGCCGATTCAACGATGGCCTTCGTCAACGCGACAGGCTCACGCCGCAGCAGATCGCTGGCGTTCAGCTCCAGCCTGACGAAATAGCCCCCATCGAGCGCCACGCCGTGCTTGACCGCCTCGGCCAGCCCCTCGATATACTGACGTTCGGGGAGGGTCATCAGCAGCGCGGGATCGCTCAGCACCAGATGTGGCGGATAAAATGCGCCGATCAGGTTCTTGCCTTGCGGATGATTGATGGCGACTTTGCCGCCGATGGAGGCGTCCAGTTGGGCCAGCAGGGACGTCGGTATCTGCACGAGTGGCACGCCCCGCAGCCAGGTCGCCGCCGCGAAGCCCGCCAGATCGCCGATGACGCCGCCGCCCAGCGCCAGAATTGCCTCGGTGCGTTCTGCGCGACGATTTGCCAGCCAGTCGTAGATAGTGTCCAGTCGCGCCGACGATGTGCTGCCCTCTCCTGGCGGCACGCGGCAGACGAGCGGCTCGAAGCCAGCATCTTGCAGCGCTGTCATCAGCGGCGGTTCGTAGAGCGAGCCGACGGTATCGTCGGTGACGATATGCAGTCGCTTCGGCAATTGCAGGTAACTGAGGCGTTCGGGCAGGCTGGTGATCGCATTCCAGCCGACGACGATCTCATAGTCTGGCCCATGCCGCGTCCTGGTCAGCCAGGAAGACGTCCCCGCGCCATCGCCAGGCAGCAGCCCGCGCGCCACCAGGCTTGCGGCGATGCGGGCGGACGCCTCCTCCGCGGAGAGTCCCTCGACTACCAGCGTCTCATCCGCCGCGGCGTAGAACGCGGCCCTGCTCCGATACAGGCTGCGAAGACGACGTAATGGATCGCTCCCCGCCAGCATGGGCCGCTGGCGTCCGATCTCATCTGGCGAGACAGCGCCCTGGAGCAGACGGTACCAGATGGTTTCCGGCGAGGCCATCAGCGCAACGACACGGCTGCCCGTGCGCAGCAATTCGCGGTTGGATGCGCGCTCGCCGATCCCAGCGCCTGTTGCCACCACGACCCGCCGTTGCCGCATCACCGATTCGAGCGCCTTCGTCTCGCGGTCGCGGAATCCCTGTTCGCCCTCACGCGCAAAAATCTCCGACACTGCCATGCCGGAGATACGCATAATTTCTTCGTCGAGGTCCACAAACCGCCAGTGCAGTTGCATTGCGAGCAGTCGACCAGTCGCCGACTTCCCGCTTCCGGTTGGACCAATGAGTACGACGCGCTCTACTGTCTTCGTCTCCATGCAAGCATTGTAGCATTCCAGTCGCGCACTGTGGCTAGGGCGCGTCGTTGCCATGCAGCATTCAACAAAGTCATGTCGCACGCGCTGGAGGAACTCGCCCGCACCTGCGACACATGAGTTCGAAGGCGTCTACAAATCTGCTGGTGGCGGTCCCAGCACCTCTATGCCATACGACGCCCCAACTTGCACGAGCCGCGGAACATCCACCGGCCGCAATACCGCTGCCGCGCCAGGACTTGCGGGAGCGCCGACCGTGGCATAGAACGCGACCAGGCCCGAAGGCAGTCCCAAAACGATCGTTCGCGCGGGCGTTGCGCTCTTGACTCTGAACGCATGCGGAATGTCTCGCGGCAGACGAACGAATGTGCCTGACTGCGCCACGAAGGTATCCGCGCCAAGGCGGAAGGCAATGACGCCGTCCAGGATGTAGAAGCACTCGTCCTCCCGGTGATGGACGTGGAGTGGCGTCGCGAAGCCAGCGGGCACGATCTGCTCCGCGACATCAATGGCACCGCCCGTCGTTGCCGCTGTCGCCTTGGGCGTGATGAGCGTACCGAAGAAGTCAATCACCGTCGCTGAGGCGGCACCGTTTGCAGTGGCCGCCGGGAAATCGCCTGACATGTCACATCTCCTCTGCCATATAGTAAACTTTGTTTACCATGGTAGAATAGTACATGGAGTTTACTATGTTGTCAACCTGGTGGTCGAAATGAAATCGCGTGAACCGATGATTGGCGCTCTGCTGCATGCGGCATGGGCCGAGGCGCGCGCGCGCATCAGCGCTGGACTGGTGGAGGCGGGCTTTACGGACTTGCTGCCTGCGTACCTGATGGTCCTGCAGTACCCTGGTCCGGATGGCGAGCACCCGAGCGCACTTGCCCGGCGTGCTGGTATGAGCAAACAGGCCATGAATAAATTGCTGAGCTCGCTCGAGCAGCTGGGATATATCGAGCGCGTACAGGATGAGCGCGATGGCCGCGCACGTATCGTGCGGGTGACCGAGCGTGGGGCGCTGGCGATGAGCACCATTCGTGGTATTGTGGCAGAGATAGAGCGTGAATGGGCTATAGCGCTCGGAGCAGCGCGATTCGCGGAGTTCAAATCCATCCTCGAAACGCTGCGCCAGATGAGCTCGGGCATCTTGGACTAGGGCCTCAATCCCCTTGCGTACAGAACGAACGTAGCCCGTTTGGTACGATTCGTCAGGCAGGCCCCTGGCGCGCGTCGTTTGTGCTGGCTGGCGGAGTAAAGTCGCCAAGATCGGTCTGCCACTCCACCCGTGACCGCTCGCGCCACTCGGCGAAGGCTGCGCGATAATGCTGCTGAAAAGCCGCCTGGCTACAGCCGTTGACGGCCAGAAAGTGTTGGACAACCGCCTGGTAGTCGAGTTTGCCCTGGCTCGCGAGCAGCCCGGCCAGGCCAATGTGCTTCACGTGGTGGCAGAGGGTGCAGAGCGCGCGAAACCCTTCGAGCCGCTGGATGTGGGTCTGGTCGTCGTAGTGCCAGACCTCGTGGCAGTGCAGCGTGCCCTTTGCGCCACAGATGCCGCAGCGATACCCCGACGCGGCGTAGACCTGGCGGCGAAGTGTGTCCCATGCCGGACGTGGCAGTACGTCGCGCAGGTTGCTATACCAGCACGTCTCCGGCACCAGCTCGATCGTGAGCCGCAGTGGCGCGCGCTCATCTTGTGCCATAGGATATGTGCCCTCTCGTGATGCTGCGTTCGCCGGACACCCGCCGCCGCCTAAAGGTCTCGGCAAATGGGCGTGATTTTCCCGATTCGCCGCGATATTTATGCCGCGGACGGTCCCTGTTTGTCTCAACAACCCAGACGGATTTGGTATGCGATGCCATAGTGGATTCCGCGCCAGCCTTACGACATCGGAAGATAACGGAAAGAGTAGGCACCCCGAACCGGCGATTGCTCACCGATTTCGGGGTGCTGCGCAGAGATACTAGACGTCTGCCTGTGGGCTAGGCGTCGTAGTACAGGGCGAATTCCAGCGGCGACGGGCGCAGGCGCACTTCGGCGGCCTGTTCGCGCTTGATCTCGACGTACTTCTCGATCAGGTCCCCGGTGAAGACATCGCCGGCTAGCAAGAACTCATGATCGCGCTCCAGGGCGTCCAGTGCGTCGTCCAGCGAGCCAGGAACCGACTTGATGTCCTTCTTCTCCTCGGCGCACATCTCGTAGATATTGCGGTCGATTGGTCCAAGGCCATTCTCTTCCGGCAGGATGCCGCGCTTGATGCCGTCGAGGCCAGCCATCAGCAGTGCCGAGAAGGTCAGGTACGGGTTGCAGGTTGGGTCCGGCGGGCGGAACTCGACGCGCTTGGCCTTCGGGCTATCCGAATACATCGGGATGCGGACCGCCGCCGACCGGTTGCGCTGCGAATAGACCAGATTGACGGGCGCCTCGTAGCCGGGAACCAGCCGACGATAGCTGTTCGTGCTGGGCGCTGCCAGCGCCAACACCGACGGCGCGTGCGTGAGCAGTCCGCCAATGAACATCCGTGCCGTCTCGGAGATGCCCGCATAGCCCTCGGCATCGGCGAAGAGCGGCTTCTCATGCTTCCACAGGCTCATGTGCACATGCATGCCAGAGCCGTTGTCGCCAAAGACCGGCTTCGGCATGAAGGTTGCCGTCTTGCCCGCGCGGCGCGCCACATTCTTGACGATGTATTTGTACAGCATGACGCGGTCGGCCATCGTCAGCAGCGAATCGAAGCGCATATCGATCTCGCACTGTCCGCCAGCGGCGACTTCGTGGTGCTGCGCCTCGACATTGATGCCGCAATCTTCCATCAGCAGCGCCATCGCGGTACGCAGGTCTTGCAGTGTATCGTTCGGTGCGACGGGGAAGTAGCCCTCTTTCGGGCGATTGCGGTGGCCCAGGTTCGCCGTGCCGTTGCGGCCGGAGTTCCAGTGCGCCTCATCGCTATCCACGACGGCCCATTGCTCATTCTGGGTCGAGCGGTACTTCACATCGTCAAAGACAAAGAACTCCGCCTCTGGCCCAAAGTACGCGGTATCGGCGATGCCGGTCGACTTGAGATATTCCTCGGCCTTGCGGGCGATATAGCGCGGATCGCGGGAGTATGGCTCGCGGGTCGCGCCTGGCTGGGTCACGTCGCAGACCAGGCTCAGGGTTGGCTCGGCGGTGAAGGGGTCCATAATTGCGGTGGTGGGATCGGGGAGCAGGAGCATGTCGCTCTCGTTGATCTGCTGAAAACCCCGGATGCTGGAACCATCGAATCCAATGCCTTCGGTGAAGGAAGACTCTTCGATTGCGCGGGTCGGGACGCTGAAGTGCTGCCACGTGCCCGGTACATCGGTAAACTTGAAGTCAATCATGCGGGCCCCATGCTCGCGGGCCATACGCAGCACATCTTCCGGCGTTCTCGTCATCTGTTTCTCCGGCTGCTCTCGCGAAATCTGTACTTGACGGTGGAGTTCCAAACGGCTCGCGCCGCACCAACATTGCGCATACTGCACAATCCACTCTCAATACAGTGAGTATACCGTAGCGGCCTGTGCGAACGTAACAACGATTCGCCAGAAGTATCGCCGCGATCATTGTGCACTTTGCACTAATGACCTGAAGAGACACGCGACGCACGTACACTGCCCCGAACACACGACTACCGGGGAAGTCGCGCAGAAAACTGTAGGGAATACAAGTGCGTTCGCGAGTTGATAACGCAAGAAATCATCTGGTCCGAGACGTGTTTGGTTGCCATCATACCGATATGAAATAGGGGTTTTCGTGCCCACGCCCTTTGTGCTACGCTGAAAGCATGTCTACTGTGCGCGCTGTTTCGGTCTACCTCCTTCGCCATAAATGGGTGCTCCTGGCAGGTGGCCTGCTTACCATCATCTCCAACCTGATCGTTCTAGTGCCGCCTCTCTTGCTGCAACAGGCTATCGACGGCCTCGGCCAGCATGAAGACGC
>DAHUXT010000105.1 GCA_027307065.1 Ktedonobacteria bacterium | reverse complement strand
TGCCAGCAGTATGTGTCGCTCCTTTGCACCCAGGAAGCAGACCCTGACAAATTCGCGAATCCCGTCTTTGAGACCATCCTCTCCGACCGCTTGCATCGAGTCGTCATACAGCAGGCGGCAGGCATCGCCCGGTCGTGGCGCAGCAACTACGCCAAGGCTGCCAAAGCGTATCTGGATCTGCTGGCTGCCTATGAAGAAGACCATGAGTCCAATGAGCCAGATGAAACGCCAGAGGACACGCCGCCCACCTGGAAGGACTGGACTCCACCTGTCTTGAAAGCACCAGTGATTCAAGCCAATGCCAATGTGGCGCTGCTCCAACCCACAATAGACAGCAGTTTCGACTATTGGCTGCGCTTGTCTACTCTGGACACGGGCCAGCCGATCTTGCTGCCGGTGAAGCTCGCGGAGTACCATCGGCAGGCACTTGCGGGCAAAACACTCAACACCAGCACCACCCTCACCCGCAAGTCGGATGGGTGGTGGTTGACGCTCTCCTATGACGAGCAGGTACCTGTGGAGACGCCCAAAGATGCGCCTGTGATTGGCATCGATGTCGGCATTGCCAACTTCCTCACCACCTCCGATGGCAAACAGTACGGCACCTTCCACGGCAAGTTGGCTGAGCGCCATAAACTGGACCGCCAGAAACGCCGTCGTAAAGCGAAGTTGCGCGCCTGCCTCATGAAGAAGGGCGTCATGAAGCTGCCCTCCACCCGCAACCAGAAATTAGCGCGGCAGGTTCGCCAGGAGATCAATCGTGCGGTCAACGAGATGTACCACGATCACCCCAGCGCCCAGTTCGCGTATGAGCGGTTGACTGTGGCTGGTATGAAGTTCAAGGCGCGGCGCATGAATGCCTATCTCTATGCATCCAACCTTGCACATATCTCCAAACAGTTGGTCTGGGGCGCGGCGAAACGCGGTATCCGTGCGCGGATGGTTAAGAGCGCCTACAGTTCCCAGGAATGCCAGCGCTGCCATTCTGTGGCTCGTGAGAATCGCCCCACCCAGCAAACGTTTTGCTGTGGGGTCTGCGGGCACACCACCCATGGCGATGTGAACGCGGCCGAGAACTTGGCACAGCGTTTCGACGATCACGAGCTTGCTGCCTGCGCAGACCGCTCGACAATCAAGGCGCTCTTAGCGCGACGACATCAGGCCTGGGTGGCCCAACAGAACGGTGTAGCATCGAACAACGGTTGGCCGTAGTCCAACCGCCCGCCGAGTTGTTTGTCAACTGGCGTAGGTCAAGCGGTGAGATATCTGATGATATTTTGCCGAACTATATACGTCTCGCTGGCGTTGAATATCTACGTCCATTCCCATATAATGGCGTCACTTCGTGTCACACGAGCGCCGGGCTGCGTTCAGGTTGAGGCCCGCCTGAGCCCCGCCAGAGTCCTGTCTGAGTATGGTCTGTACGCGCCGCATGAATGTAGGAGCGCCAGATGGACGCTGTGACCGCGCAATCAATGCCCATGCCCAAACCGGACGCGACGACTGTCGCGCCAGCAGCGCTCACTTCGCGGTGGCGGCAACTGTGGCAGAGTCTCGCTCCGCGCTGGCCACTGGCGATCATTGGCATCGGCGCCTTCGTCGCGGATTTGTGGAATCTCGGCGGGCCCGGCCTTTGGTATGACGAGGTTATCTCCGCTGATATCGCTCGCCAATCTGCGGGGGTTCTGCTGCACTACATGCGCGGCCCCTACACGCCGATGCCCAACATGGAGTTGTATTACCTGCTGCTCAGCAATTGGATTGGATTGCTCACGGCATTTGGTATTCAGCCGACGGAGTTCGTGCTGCGGCTGCCGTCGGCAGTTTTTGCCGCGCTGGGGGCCGTCGCGCTGTATCAGCTCGGCAATCGCTTCTTCGGCGGGCGCTTCGTTGGGATCGTCGCCGCAGTGCTCTATATCTTGAATCAGCGCCAAATTGAGGCTGCCCAGGAGCTTCGGGCATATGGGCTGGAGCTGTTGCTGGTCTGCCTGCTGGTCTACGCGTTTCTCGAAGCGCTGCTCAACGCCAGCCAGCCGGGCGTGCCCAGGCGAACGCGGCTGTTCTGGTGGGGCGCCTTCGTAGTCGTGGGGGCGCTCTTGCCCTACGATCATCTGTTTGGTGGGCTGGTGCTTCTCAGCATCGGCGTCTGCTTCGTGCTCTTGCTGCTGCTTCCGGGAGCCTGGCGCTCCTCGGCGCGCCGGTCGCTGTTTTGGGGATCAGGCAGTCTGCTGCTGACAGCCGTGCTGCTCATTCCAGCGATCTGGCAAAGCAGACATGGAGGCGACAATGCCTGGGTTCAGCCTGCCACACTGCATACGGTGCAAGCATGGCTTACCAGCCTCTCCAATGGCGATGGCGCCTATCTCGCGGTTTCGGCGATTGTGCTTATCGTCGGGTTACTCGCCAGCTTCGGTCGGTGGGGCAAGGCCGCGATGGGCAAGATCCCATTCGCCGATCCCGGAATCCTGTTGCTGGTGTGCTGGTTTGTCATCACTGCGGGTGTCGCGTATGCGTTGACCCAGAAGAGCATCAACCTCCACCTGTTCTATGTGCGCTATCTCATTCCCGTGGCGCCGGCATGGTGGCTTGCCATTGCGGTGTGTCTCTACCAGATGCGCCTTCTTGGCAGTGTCGTGGTGACCGCGGCGTGCTTTGTAGTGGCGGCCGTGGCGCTTGATTCGCTACATGTTGGGCTGCTTGTCGTGTTGGGAGTGATCGCGGCAGGCGCGGTGCTGACGCTGCTGTACGAGCGCTATCAGCGGTTGGTGCTGGCGCTGCTCTTCATGTTGCTGGCACTCCACGGCATTCCCGGCTTCTACGGTACGACTGCCCAGCAGGACTTCCGCACTCCAGAGTTGTGGCTACAACAGCAGTATCAGCCCGGAGATGGCATCTTTTGCTTTCCTGATTATGCCTGTTCAGTGGGGATGGAATACTATTTGTGGGCATATCCTGGGCCAGCCCAATTCGACGTGAATGCGCCGGGGATGTATAGCTGGACGAAAGGCGCGTATGGTCTCCATGCGTCGCCGCAGGTTGCCGAGACCTATGCCGCCCAGCACAGTCGCATCTTCTTCATCGACGCGCCCGTCACCAACGGGGTGTCTGACGCCAAGTGGCACGCGATTACCACCTGGCTAATACGGCATAACTTTGTGCTCGCCGATCAGTATTCTTCGACGGTGAACGCGAACTATCCCCGCACCGTGCTGGTGCAGCTCTACATCAAGAATCCCACCGGACCTTGAGCGGTGGGCTATTCGGTGAGGTGTGGCGCGCAGAGCAGCAGTGAGAGCGCGCTCATGCCATCGGTCATCTCGCCGGACCGTGCCATCCGTAGCGCCTCGGCGACAGGCAGCGGCACGACGTGGATGAGTTCGGTCGCTTCGTGCTCGTGCGCCTGCATCTCGACATTCTGCGCCAGATACACTATGCACTGCTGATTGATGGCGCCACAGGCGGTATAGAAGGTGGTGATGTAGCGCAAGCATGATGGCGATGTCTGGCCGCCCGCTTCTTCCGCCAGTTCGCGAATCACTGCGCTCTCCGGCTCCTCATCTGGCTCGATGCCTCCCATCGGGATCTCCCAGCACCAGTCGCGCACGGGATAGCGGTACTGGCGCAGCAGCAAGAGGTTGCCGTCGGGCGTCACCGCCACGATGGCGACGCAGTCTAGTCGCTCCATATACGAATAGGTGATTTCAGCGCCGGTGTGCGTTCGCACCTGATCGCGGCGTATCGCCAGCCACTGCGTCACATACGGGCGCTCGCTCGCCAGCGTTTCCCATGGCTGCGCTGGCTCATCGAACCGGAGCGATTGTTTGATTCCGCGATGGTTGTCTGGATGGTTGCCGCCTTGGTTGCCTCGGCTCATGGCTGCGGCTCATCGCCGGGTAAGGCCCGCACGAGCGCGCGAAACTGGTCGCCCCGGTCGAACTCATTCAGGAACATGCCAAAGCTGGTGAATCCTGGCGAGAGCAGCACCACGTCGCCCGGCGATGCCACGGCGCGGGCGCGTTCGATGGCGTGGGGCAGGCTGTTGTATGGTCCCTCGATCTGGTCAGGAGAATGCCCCTGCTCACGTGCCGCCGCCCGCAGTAGTTCGGCAAAGGCGTCTGACGCGTTGCCCGCGAGCAAGATGATATGCCTGGTCCGCGCCACCGCCGCTGCCGCGTACTCCGATGCGTCGAGATCTTTACTGTTGCCGCCCGCGATCAGCACCACTGGCTCCTCAAAGCTCCGCAGCGCCGCTACTCCGGCCACTGGCGCTGTGCTGGCGCTGTCGTTCACCCAGGTGACACCACCTATAGTGCGTACCACCTCCAGGCGGTGTGGCACCCCGGCGAAGCTAGCTACCGCGCGCGCAATCGTTGCGCCATCGATGCCGATCTGTTCGGCTGCCAGTGTCGCCGCCTGCACGTTCCCCAGATTGTGCGCGCCGCGCAGCTTGATTGCTCCGGCGTACGCGAAGGCATGCTTGACATCGGGCTGGTCACGGAGCCATGCCACGCGCTGGTCGGGGCTGTAATACCAGACGGCTCCCGCGGGCGCCTGCTGGCCATAGCGCTGCGTGTAGGCATTGTCGACGTTGAAGAGCGCGATGTCGTCGTGCCGTTGGTAGCGGAAGATGCTCGACTTTGCCTCGCCGTAATCGTCCATCGAATCGTAGGCGTTGAGATGGTCGGGCAGCAGGTTGGTGAAGATGGCCAGGTGGGGGCTCCGGCGCACGGTGTGCAGTCCTTCGAGCATCCAGTTGCCCAGTTCCAGCACCACCCAGTCGTCGGCGGTGATGTCTGGCAGCAGCGAGAGCGTCTCGATATTGCCGAGGTTCCCTCCCAGGTAGGGACGCTTGCCCGCGACTGTCAGAATGTGGTGGAGCAGTGTGGTGGTGGTGCTCTTGCCGCGCGTACCGGTGATGCCAGCGATGTGCCCGCGACAGGCGCGAAAGAACCACGCGATCTCCATCTCCACGCGCCGACCAGCCGCCAGCGCTGCCGCCAGATACGGCGAGTCGCGGCGGACGTTGGGGTTGCGCACGATCACATCGGCCTGCTCGAAGTCGGCGGTGTCATGGCGACCCAGCACATAGCGGATCGGCAGACCCTCCAGCTTA
Source organism: Ktedonobacteria bacterium (assembly GCA_027307065.1). Taxonomy (GTDB): domain Bacteria; phylum Chloroflexota; class Ktedonobacteria; order Ktedonobacterales; family JADMIN01; genus DAHUXT01. Next base: position 6,607 of record DAHUXT010000105.1, on the reverse strand, counting down.
GCGATGCTGGGCGCGAGCAGTTCTGGCCCGCGGAGATCGGTGACAATCACCTCGGCAGCGCCCTGGGTCACCGCGTAGCGCGCCGTGGCGACCCCTCCACCTAGCAGTCCCAGGCCCATCACCAGCACACGTCGCCCGCGCAACCCGTTGGGGTCGTCTGGCGATGGGCGAATGTCGTGCCAGCCGTCGCGTTCGTCCAACTCCGCGCCCATATCTACTCCTTCACCTCCGTCCACTTCTACCATTATCCGCGTAATGGGTGCCGGTGTCTAGCGATCCATGCCGAACTCCCGCCGCTGGAGCGCCCCATGGAGGCCTCCTGGCGAACGGGCGAGTCTGAGACGGAGTTAAGGCTGTCCCAAGACGAACATAAGAACCAATGTGCGCGAGTTCGGCAATTCGCACTTGACAAAGTACCCAAGAATCGGTAAGAATGGCGGACAACTTCTCCCGGCAGTTCGGCGATGGATGGGCCGTGTCTCCGCTCCGATGCGGACATCTGTTTGAACTGGAATGTGTGCGGTGTGAGATATCCGTCACACCATGCGTAGTACTCTCAAGTGAGACCAATGTGGCACCGGGAAAGCACACATCGTCCGTCACATCCACGTCGCAATGTCGCGGCGACCGGCGTAGAGGCTGGGTAGGATGGAAGCGCGAGGAGAGAAACGGTGCACGACGATTGGCCCGATGACGCCTTGTACAGAGGTCTGGTCGAGCGGGATCCGCGCGCCCTTGAGGCTCTGATGCGGCGCTATTCGCGCGAGATGTCGTATTTTATCCGCGTTGTGCTTGATGGGGTCGGCACTACTCAGGATGCTGAGGAATGCGCTAGCGATCTCTTCATTGTGGCCTGGCAGGAGATTGGATCGTTTGATCCGGCTCGCGGATCGCTGCGAACCTGGCTGACGATGCGTGCGAAGTATATCGCGCTCGATCGACGGCGGCAGGTGCAGCGACGCCAGTCGGCGGTGACATCACTTGATTGCGTTGACTCTGGGAGTGGCGCGTCGAGGGAACATCGCCCGCTGGAATTGCCATTGGCTCAGATGACAGAGACCAGCATGGAGGGGTTGCTCGAGCAGCGCGAACGTCGTGAAGAACTTTCGCAGGCTCTGGACGCTCTTCCCGCACTCGACCGCTATCTGGTCTACATGCGATACCTATGCCTGGCGTCGACTGAGGAGATATCAGGTAAAACCGGACTCTCGCGCCATGCGATAGATACACGACTATGGAGAGCGCGTAAAGCGTTACGCGTTATCCTTGAGGAGCGGACACATGAGCGAGTTCGAGCGCACCAGGAGGGATAGCGCTGGAACTGACTTTACAGGGCAGCAGTTCCCCGAGGACTTCTCTCTCGATGAGGCGGCGTTCGCCAAGCAGTTGCGCGAGCTATATCCTCTCGAAGAAGAGATCTTGCCACCGCACTTCATCCAGACCGTCATGGACGACTCGTGGCACGCGGCAACCCCGCCAGGCTATGAGCAGAAGTTGACCTATTCGGTGTTTTCGCGCCTGGATCTGCCCCGTGGGCCGCTTTTCCCGCTGCGGTCACGTACGCCTTGGAACAACATCCGCAATACGTTTACACGTTCGCCGCGCCCGCTCGCCGCATCGCTGGTTGCGGTCGCGCTGCTGATGGTTTTTAGCATTGTCGTCGCCAGCCCGTCGTTCGCTGCGGGTATGCAGTTATTGCTCGCGCATACTGGTGTGCGGCAGGTCAGTCACTACCCCGCCGATATCCACACGGCGGTACCGATGCAGCCATACAAGTCCGCGATGCTTATCCCAAACATCCCCGTCTCCTGGCTGGGGCTCAAGGCCGGCAAATATCTCTTCGACGGCGCGCAGGCTCTTCCTGCCGAGACGTGGTCGGATGGGCCAATTGTCGACGTGCAATATTCGCTGCCGCAGGATAGCCCTGGCTCAGGCGTGCTCGATATCCGCGAGTTCAAAGTAGCGTCTCATCTGTCGGCGGTGCTTCAGGTGGTGCAAGAAGGCTCGGCAACCTGGCTGAGTATCGACGGCATTCCCGCGGTGTATGTCAACGGCACCTGGATGGATCGGGCTGTACGCCAGCAGCCACTGCCCGATGCGCCCACGTGGAAGTTCGGCCAGCGCAGTGAGTTGATGATCGAGAAGAACGGTGTCGTTTTCTGGATTGTCGGTGACCAGCGCGACGGCGCGACGCAGCAAGAACTCGTCAAGTTGGCGCGTCAACTGGCCGTGACCAACAGCCGCATCCTTCGCCCAAATCCCATCACCCTGCACGCGCTGGGAGAGAGTTTCATGCAGATCTTCCAGGCGACGGAAGGCCATGAACTTTATTATCTGGTGCCTCGTGGCGCCACGCTAACCAGTGATACCGGTTTCATTGTGTCGTCCGACAATATATCGTATTGACCGTGATCGCCGACCGCATGAGCCGCTGGCACGTGCGGGAGTCGCCACATCACAGCAGGTGTGCTGTCTGCGACAACGTTGCGAGTGTGTTCGGTCGCGAGCACCGGCTGGGGGTCTGAAAGGCGAAAGGGAGGAATGCTTCGGGGGTCGGTGAAGGTTGGCCAGGAAGGTCAGTGCGGTGGCGATACCCGCTACCGCACCGGCAATCCGACGAGGGCGTTCTGGACACGAATAGACGCTCTTCGACGCGGAGTACCGGTGTCCCATTCGTCGGGGAAAGCCCGACGGCCGATTCAGTTTTTAGCAGTAGGAAAGCCATCGTGGCATATTCTGCGTTGGCATGCGCATGCGCGCGCACTGCTTGTACGCAACGCCGCGATTGCGAAGGGAGGTGACAAGACTCGCGCACGGACCTCATGTCGAGACGCGTGTCCATCAGGGGGAATCGCCTGCCGCCCGCACTGCGAGACGCTTGACGATTCCGGGAGCGAACACCACCACGCTCCATGCCTGACCGGCTGCGCGCTCATCGACTGAAGAACCCGATACCGCTCTTGTTTCCATCACCTAGGAGAAGATTGCATGCGATTGGGAAACCGCAAATTTAGCATCGCGGGGCTCGTCGTTCTGCTGGGCACGATTGCCCTGCTGGCGACGGCCTGCGGCGGCACCGCCTCGACTGGTCCTGGCGACAAGGCCAAGGATCAGACGCTACGCCTCGGATGGTCGACTGGTGGCGGCTCTGCCGACATCACGACCCTCGACCCCGCACAGTGTAGCGACACCTCGTGCGGGCCGATTGTGGCCTTGCTCTTCGATGGCCTCGTGACCCTCGACAAGAACCTCAACGTGGTTCCTGAGGGTGCCAAGAACTGGACAGTCAGTTCCGATGGCCTGACCTACACCTTCAATCTGCAGGCCAATCAGAAGTTCTCTGACGGCACGCCAGTGAAGCCGTCCGACTACGCGTGGTCGATGGAGCGCTCGCTCAACCCATGCGTTGGTTCACCGGTTTCGTACTACCTGTCTGGCGCAGGCAGTGAGCTGATCAAGGACTCCCAGAAGTTCGCCGGCGAGACCTGCACCAACGGTCAGGTGACTGGCGCGATCCCGACCCTGATCGGCGACTCGATCATCCCAGACGACAGCGCCAACACGCTGACCGTCAAGCTGGCTGCTCCGGCTGCCTTCTTCCTCGCGGCGATGACGTATTCGACGTCGTTCGCCCTCGAGAAGAGCGCTGTCACCGGCGCTGACCTCGGCAAAGACGGCACCTGGATGGACAACCTCGTCAAGGGCGCCACGGGCCAGGGTGGCAGTGGCATGTTCTATATCTCGGCGTGGGACCACAAGGGCGTTCTGAACCTCAAACCGAACCCCAACTACTGGGGCAAGAAGCCGACCTTCACCGAAATTGACTTCAAGCTCTTCGAGTCCAGCGACACCGAGTACAGCACCTATCAGACAGACCAGACGCTGGCCTACACCGACACGATCCCCGCGGCGCAGCTCGCTGCCGCCAAGGGCCAACCGGACTATCACGCCCTGCCAATTCTTGGCTTCGGCGGCTTTGCGATGAACTGGAAGATCGCGCCATTTGACGATCTCAACGCCCGCAAGGCGTTCTGTCTCGCCATCAACCGCGATCAGTGGAATTCGAGCGTTGCGAAGGGCGCGGACATTCCTGGCTGGCACATCGTGCCGAAGGGCATGCCGGGCTACAATGCGAACCTCAAGGGCATCGACGGCGCGCCGAGCACTGGCGATGTCAACGCGGCGAAGACCTACTGGGCGAAGTACCTTGCTGCGCATAACAACAAGGTTCCGCCGATCAAGCTCTCCTTCAACCTGTCGTCGAACACGGCCAAGTTGAGCGCCGAGTTCTACCAGTCGACCTGGAACCAGGCGTTCAACGCCAACGTCACCATCGACCAGACGGCGTGGCAAACCATCCTGAAGGAAGAACAGCAGAAGACGGTGCAGATCTACCGCTTCGGCTGGCTCGCCGACTATCCGGATCCTCAGGACTTCCTGACCCTGCTGTTCACGACCACTTCTGGCTACAACGAGAACAACGCCAGCATCCCCGCAGCCGACCAACTGATGACTCAGGCGGACGGCCTTGCGAGCATGAGTCAGCGCGTTCCGCTGTACAACCAGGCCGAGCAGATGATCGTTGACCAGGTTGGGTTCTGCCCGGTGTTCCAGTACCAGAACTACTACCGGCAGCGCACCTGGCTCAAGGGCGGATTTGATCAGACCTCTCAGGCCGTTTGGCCGCTGAGCGCCTGGCAGTCCGGCTACGTCGCGAACCACTAGTCGCGTGTAGTGCCTGTCAGTCGATGCGTTGGTTCCCGCGTCAGGAACTGATCGTGTGAATCAACGCATCCACATACCGCCTGTCCTTGCTCAATCGGAGCGGGGGCAGGCGGTTCGCCGGAAACCCCCTGGAAATGAGCGGAAAGTTCCGCGTGTTGACAGACGCATCGTAGGTGCTCAGTGCATCCGGACACGCGAATATCCCAGGTCTTGGGTGATCGTAGTCCCCAATGCGAATCACTCGTGACATAACGTTACAGGCTGGGCGCGTATGGTTGCATCTGCCATGTCTCGTATTCCGGGCGCGACACGCGCTTACAGCGTCCCCCTGTCTGCTTGCGCAGATGCGACGTTGTGGTACTATTGGGGCAACTCTACTCAGGACTTTCCCGTTATCTGGCCACCAGCCTCCTGTTCGCCGAGCGAATCCATCAAACGCTCACCGGGTGCTCCCGCTGGGGAATTTCCGGTGGAGGTATGCCAGAAGCGATGGGCGTGTAAAACCAGATCATCCGGTTCGTCAGCAGCACAGCAGAAGGCTGAGTTGGGCGGTGATTCAGGCTGTCGGGGACGTGGCGGCGATCTTGCAGAACGTCCCGCTCAAGCGCATGACCTGCGTCGAGCTGCTGCACATCATTGTTCCATCGTCAGTTTGATTCGCTCGTTCGATCATCAAGCAAAGGAGGCGCTTCAGTGGATCAACTCCTCGCAAGTTTGCCAGCCATCATTGCCGTTCTACTCGTCATTGGCGTTCTGGCCTATGGGGGAATACGTATCGGTCCCCGGTTTCTCATCCGACGCCTTGCTGGACTGGTCTTTGTCCTGCTTGGCGTTACATTTATCACCTTCATTCTTGGATATCTCTCGCCGGGATCCCCAGTCGAACTGCTCTGCGGATCGAAATGTACCGGGCCGATGATTGCATCACTGGACCATCTCTACCATCTCGACCTTCCCTGGTACGAACAATATGCTACCTTCCTCAATAACCTGCTCCACCTGGACCTGGGGCTCTCGTTTACGCAGCGTGGCCGCCACGTCTGGGATATTTTAGGTTCCGGCGTACCTATCTCGGCGCAAATTGGCCTGACGTCACTGCTCTGCCAGGTGCTCATTGGGGTGCCAGTGGGCATCATCGCCGCGGTGCGCGCCGGAACCAGGCTCGACACCGCCAGCATGTCCCTTGCGCTGATGCTGTATGCGATCCCGACCTTCATCTCCATTCCCTTCTATCAACTGATCATGGTGCAGCTTTCGTTGCGCAACCTGCCCTTCCTGCCAGTGTCTGGTTGGAATGGATTGTTCGATATTCACGCGTTCGGCCCCATCTTTTTGCTGACGTTGCTGGGATTGGGCTTCTACGCTCGTCTGACACGTTCGACCATGCTCGAAGTGCTTGGGCAAGATTACGTGCGCACCGCGCGTGCGAAGGGACTGCAGGAGCGCGTTGTCATTGTGCGGCATGCCTTCCGCAATGCGATGGTGCCGTTGGTCACAGCGCTTGGCCCGGCGGTCGCGTTTGTGGTGGGCGGCGCGTTCTTCACCGAGACGCTCTTCCAGATTCCCGGCATCGGCAATATCGCCGTCCAGTCGATCTCGAACAAAGATATGCCCACCGTTCAGGGGACGGTGATCATCGTCGCCGTCGCGGTGGCTGTGATGAATCTCATCGTGGATCTGGTGTATGGACTGCTGGACCCACGCATTAAGGTGTCCTGATTGCGGACTTGCGCTGTTGAGGCTCTCCTCACACATTCCACACCTACAGAGAGGTAGAAGAGAACATGGATACAGTCAACACCCCGCAGGACACGGGCAATCTTGACGAACAGCCAATCGTCGGCACCGCGAATTTCACCCAACTCGAGATGTCGGAGATCGC
>DAHUXT010000104.1 GCA_027307065.1 Ktedonobacteria bacterium | reverse complement strand
CGTATCGCCCTGCTGGATCTTGGTCTGGAGGTCATTTTGCTCGTGTATCTCAATTTGCAGCTTGTTCCAGACGGTCTGGGCTTCGTAGGCGAGCAGTTTGCGGTAAGAATCCTGGGAGTAGGTCACGCCGTTCACGGTGAGGATCGTCTTGTTGGGGATGAAGACATTCTCGTTCAGCACGCCGAAGACGACGGTGAAAATGACGGCGACAAGGACGATTCCGAGAAAGCTATAGGCCGCTGTATGCTGATAGCGCGCCTTCTGCGCTTTGGTGAGATGGCCACCCCAGCCAAAGATCAGGGGTTTGCCATCGCGACGCCCCTCCAGACGCGCAGTCTGCCGCCTGAATTGCGTATTGCGGGCCGAAGCACGTGAACGGGCATTTTGCCGTGGCGGTTTTTGCAACGTCTGGTTACTCATGGGCGCGTCCGATTCTCCACCTGCGGAACTTCACGATTTCATCGCTGTCACTTGTGGCCCGCCGACCAGGCGTACCTCATCGGCGGACGTGTGACACCAGTGTACCATCAGGAGCCGCGAATGTGTGCGGCGGTATAGGGCAAAAGCGCCATATGGCGCGCATTCTTCAGCGCTACCGTCAGACGGCGCTGATGCTTGGCGCATGTGCCCGTCTTGCGGCGCGGCTCGATTTTGGCACGCTCCGAAACGTAGCGGCGCAGGCGGCCAACGTCCTTGTAGTCGATCTCGCGCACGTGGTCGACGCAGAACGCGCAGACCTTGCGGCGCGAGCGGAAATCACGGCCACGGCCGCCGAATCGCGGTCCACCGCTACGCTCTGGGCGGTCTGAACGGTCGAAACGGTCGAAACGGTCCGGCCTATCTGGGCGCTCTGGCCGATCTGACCTCTCCGGACGATCCGTTCGTACCGGACCGTCATGTGGCGCGCCTTCTCTCCTGGGTTGCATGCTTGTGTGCTCCTTGTCACGTATGGGATTGCCGATTCACCAAGTGAGATGCACATGTCTCCCGAGGCGAACCGGCACGTACCTAACTGTTCTGCCCCGCATGACGCGTCATATGAAGCGCGCCCAACGGCAGAATGCGCGATGAAGGCGCTCTAGCCACCTTCTCCGTACGCCGCGAGCAGCGTTTCTGATGCGACGCACGGTGCGCAATTACTGAAATAATAAGTGTCAATCGTAGGCCGTACTGGCCACACGGGCTAGAATGGAACGTCGTCGGCGCCCATCTCATCGCCATAGTTCGATGAGCCACCCGCACCACCAGAGCTGCTCGCGCCCTTGGGATCGAGCATTTCCATCTCGGATGCGACGACATCCCAAACGGTACGCTCGACGCCCTCTTTGTCCGTGTACTTGCGGGAGGTCATGCGCCCCTCGATGTACACTTTCGAGCCCTTGTGCAGATAGTTGTTGCAGGTTTCTGCCAGTCGCTCCCAGGCGACGACATTGAACCATGTCGTCTCTTCGCGCTGCTCGCCGCTTTCATCGCGGCGGCGGCGGCTCACGGCCAGCGAAAACTTGGCAATGGCCTTGCCGCTAGGTGTGTAGCTCAACTCTGGGTCGCGTCCCAAATTGCCGATGAGCATGATCTTGTTCAGCATGACAGCCGTTCCCTTCTGAAATCCAGCCGCCCCTGGCGCCTACTCTTCTCGTAAGAGCAAGCATATCACGCGGCTATGCATCCGTCTCTGGTGCGACGGAGGTGGCTTCCGGCTCAGCGGCCGCGGGGGCCTCAGCGGCCTCGTTGGTCTCGGTGGGAACATCCGATGTGGTCTCGGCGGGTTCCGGAGTCTCTGGCGTCTGCTCTTCGGCGACGGGAGCCTCCGGTTCCTGTGGCGCCAGGGCAGCCTGTGCCTCAGCGCGTGCGCGAGCCTCTTCGGCAGCGCGATCTTCTTCGATGGCTCGCTGGCGTTGCTGCGCAACCACCTTCGGATCACGCGCCTTCATTAAATGGCGAATGACATCTTCATTGACGCGCAAGCCGCGCTCGATCTCAACCACCGCGACAGGGGGCATGATCAGATCGAAGAAGTAGTACAGGCCATCACGGTGATGCTGGATGGGATAGGTCAACCGGCGACGCCCCCAGGCATTCACACGAACCACCTGGCCGCCATTGCCGATGATGGACTGACTGACGCGCTCCACAATAGCTCGCGCCTGGTCTTCGCCCACATCAGGGTTGATGATTAGTCCCAATTCGTAGTCACGATCCCGCGCCATGCGGTCTCCTCTCCTCTGGGTGTGCTCCCGCTCGGTGTGCGCCGCGCCCGCATGTGACGCGCGGTGGTAGAGCAGGGCAGGATTCAGGTGCAGACGCGACGGAGAAACCGGCGTCTGTGGTGCGGTGTCGCATGCGGGAGGCATGGAAACACCGTTGGCTCGCAAAGCCACATCGCTCATTATATCATTGCGCCTGAACCTCCGCAATATTCCGCACTTCTGGGGCAGAAGTCTTGCGCTTGCTGATTATCCTGGCACTGGCCGGAAGCCACTCCGCCTGCCAACAACGTTATTCTCCGGCGCGGAGGAAAAGCGGAAATTCGGCCTTCGCGGCGCTACAGGCCACCTCCTCAGCACGATGCAGAGGAGCCGTATTTTCCCGGCGATAGGTGCGTTATTGTAGCAGCCGAGGGACCAACCATTGGCAGCGGGGTCTCCTGCCACTCGTCTATGGTCAGTGGGTAATGGTGAACGTCGTGTCCTGGGTGATCGTTTGCCCCCCGGACCTCGCCGTCACCGTCGCCGTCGTGGTGCCTGCACAGCCAGTGGTGATGTTCCAGCGCCAGGTGTAGTTGCCGCTGGAATCGGTGTAGGCGGAGCCATGGAGGCCCTTCCCCTTAGCGTAACTGCCGTCGCAATACTTCACCGCGAGGCTCACGGCGGCGTTTGGCGCGGTATGGATGCATACCTGCCCATCGCCCCCAATCGAGCCGCTCGCACAGGTGAATGTCAGCGCCAGTGGCGGCACCGGCGTATTCGTTGCGGACGCAACGGTTGTAGACGGAGTGACTTGGCCCGTCGTGGCGACAGCGGTCTGGCTGGTGGGATTCTGCCCGCCAGGCAAGAGAGAGTTGCCCCTGGTCGTTCCCGGCGTGTTCAGCGCGTGTCCGATTGCCGCGACACTGAGCACCGAGCACAGCACAACGACAACGCCCACGGCTACCGCCAGTCCGATCCTCCGGCGGCGCGAATTCGGCCAAACTCTCCGGAGGAGCCGCTGCGTAAGCTGCTGGGATGGGTCGCCGCGATCGAGGTTCCATTCAGGCGCCGTGTGCTCGTCCGTGTAACCTTCATCGACTTGCCGTCCTGGTGCGAAAGGATCCTCTTCTGGCAAAGGCGGCCATTTTGGCAGCTTGGGCAAGGGTTGCCGTTGCCACTCCAACAATGACGGTCGTGGCTCTTGTGGGGTTTGGGGTATCGCGCCGGTGTTCACTAACCAGTCGTCAGATGTCTGGCCTTCCCGCGGGGACTTCTGCCACATCTTGCCAAGAGTTCCCTGCTGTGACTTCGTGGATTCCGGTAGACGCTTTTTCTTTTCCCGCCCCATCGTCCCTCGCCTTCTCCCTGCGGCTCTAAGCACTCCATGACACGATAATGCGCCATCACGCGATAAATGGCAGCGTCGCTAGCCTATCTGTCTCAGGGCAATGTCAACATCGCCTCCAATGCCCGCTTGCTGAATGACATTTTTGCCGCTGATTTGTCTGGTCAAGACGGGCATCGACAACACCAGGGATATCGATGCCCGTCATAGTATAACCGGTCCGTGAAGCGGGTATGATCCGATCTACGGGAATGTCGTAAGCACCGCTAACTGGTTAGTTCCTGCCGCCGCGCCTGGAGCCGCGCAAGCGTATCCTCGGCGGCTGCCAGAGCGTCGCGCTCGCGCTGTACGATCTCTGGCTTTGCCCGCGCCACGAAGTTCGGATTCTCCAGGACCTTTTGTGAGCGTTCGACGGCTGCCTGTGCCTTCACAATCTCGCCGTCGATACGTTCGGCTTCTTTCGCTAGATCGAGCATTCCCGCCAGTGGCAGATAGACCTCGACTCCCCCGGCCACCAGCGACATCGCCTGTTCTGGTTTCGCCGAGAACTTGCGCTCGATGCGCGGAGGCTCGGTGCGTGCCAGTTGTTCGATGAGCGCCGATTGCTGGCGCAACAGTGTCGTCTTGCCTCCGCCCGCCAAGATCACCTTGATGTGGCGCTTCGCCTCGACATCCGCCTCATTGCGGGCATTGCGAATCGCGGTCACGATCTCTTGAATCAGTGCCATGTCAGCCTCGGCCTGCTCATCGTGCTGGCGGCTGGCGGCGGCTGTGGTCTGCGGCCACGGAGCGACGATCAGCGCGGATGCTGGGCGGTCGGCCTCGGCAATGTCGGCATAGAGGTGCTGCCAGACTTCCTCGGTGACGAACGGCATGAACGGATGCAGTAGCCGCAGCGCGCGATCCAGCGCCGCCCGCAGAATGAGCGCGGTTCGTTGGGTCTGTGCCTCGTCGCGCAGTTGAATCTTGGCGATTTCCAGATACCAGTCGCAGTATTCCGACCAGATGAAGTCGTAGATTTGGCGGCCGGCCTCGCCAAACTGATACTCGTCCATCAACCGGGACACCTCCGTCGTCAGATGCTGTGCCCGGCTAACGATCCAGCGGTCGGCTAGCGACTTCGGCTGCACCGCCTCCAGCGCGGGAATGCCGCCGCCAAACGCCTCGGTCTGGCCGATGACGAAGCGCGACGCGTTCCAGATTTTATTGGCGAAGTTGCGATTGCCGACGATACGCGCGGTTGCCAGCTTCATGTCGTTGCCGGGCGTGCTGCTGGTGGCCAGTGTGAAGCGGAGCGCGTCGGTGCCATATTCATCCATCACCTCGATGGGATCGATGACGTTGCCGAGCGACTTGCTCATCTTTCGGCCCTGTTCGTCGCGCACCAGCCCATGAAGATAGATCGTGTGGAATGGCACGACGCCGAGGAAGTGGATGCCCGACATCACCATGCGCGCCACCCAGAAGAAAAGAATGTCGTAGCCGGTCTCGAGCACACTGGTCGGATAGAATCGCCGCAGGTCGGCCGTATCATCCGGCCAGCCAAGCGTACTGAACGGCCAAAGCCACGAGCTGAACCAGGTATCCAGCACATCGGGGTCGCGCTCCAGCCGGGCGTTGCCACAGTGCGGGCAGGTGGTTGGATCTTCGCGCGCGACGATGATCTCGCCGCAGCCCTGGCAGTACCACGCGGGGATGCGGTGGCCCCACCAGAGCTGGCGTGAGATGTTCCAGTCGCGGATGTTTTCCAGCCAGTCGATATAGGTTTTGTTGAACCGCTCAGGCACGATCTTCAGTTGCCCATACTTGAGCGCGCCGAGTGCCCCGGTAGCCAGCGGCGTCATCTTGACCCACCATTGCATCGAGATCAGCGGCTCGATAACCGTGCCGCAGCGCGAGCAGTGACCGAGCGGTATCTCGTATGGCTCCGATTTAACCAGCAACTCGTTCTTGCGTAGCGCCTCGACGATGGCCTCGCGGGCCTCGAAGCGATCCATTCCGGCGAAGTCGCCCGCGGCGTCGGTCATCTTCGCGTCGAAGCCGATCACCTGAATGCGCTCCAGGTGATGGCGGTTGCCGATCTCGAAGTCGGTGGGGTCGTGCGCGGGGGTCATCTTGACGGCGCCCGTGCCGAAGTCTTTATCGACCGCCTCATCCGCGACGATAGGGATGCGCCGGTTCATCAGCGGCAGGATGGCGTAGCGGCCAACCAGATCACGGTAGCGTTCGTCGTCGGGATTCACCGCGACGCCGGTGTCGCCTAAAATTGTCTCGGGTCGGGTCGTGGCCACGGTAATGTAGCGCGTCTCGCGCTCGCCGGGCAGCGGCTCTAGCGGATAGCGAACATAGTAGAGCGCCCCGGGCGTCTTCTCGACTTCAACCTCCAGGTCAGAGATCGAGCTGGTATCTTTCGGGCACCAGTTGATGATGCGCTCACCCCGATAAATCAGCCCCTCCTCGTAGAGGCGGACGAATACCTCGCGCACGGCGCTGCTGAGCCCGTCATCCAGCGTGAAGCGCTCGCGGTCCCAATCGCACGACGCTCCCAGGCGACGATGCTGATCCTGTATGCGGTGCTTGTACTGGCGCACCCACTCCCAGACGCGCTCGACAAACCGCTCGCGGCCCATGGTGTGGCGGTCGGTGCCTTCACGCGCCACCTGTCGCTCGACAACAGCCTGCGTGGCGATGCCCGCGTGATCTTCGCCGGGCACCCAGAGCGTTGGATCGCCGAGCATGCGATGGTAGCGGATCATGATGTCTTCGAGCGTCGCGGTAATGGCGTGGCCGAGGTGCAGCGCGCCGGTGACATTGGGTGGTGGCATGCTGATGACAAATGGCTTGCGCCCAGGGTCTTGCGGGTTCTCGCGTGGCTTGAAGTAGCCGTTCTCTTCCCACCAGCGATACAGTCGCTGCTCCACCGCCTGAGGCTCGTACGCCTTCGGAATCTGGTCGAGTCGCCGCGATTCGGATTTCTCCACTGTCATGTCTTTGCCCCTTCGCCCGCATTCAGGCCATGATCCATGATCAAGAACACGCGGAAAATAGAATGAGCCTTTCCCCCGGCAAAGGACGAGGAAAGGCTCGTGGTACCACCCTTGTTTGCGAGATGCCATGCCTGTTCTGCTGCCCGTTGCGGGGCGGCACATGTCTCTCGCCTCATTCGCGCGCTAACGGGCGCATCCCGTGTGCGGTTGGCAATCCTCATGGATCGCTCACCGTACCAGCTCGCAGGTCACTTCGCGCGGGCCACTCGCCGGGGGAAGCTCGCAGCCGATGGCTTCCCGTCTCTTGCGGCGTCTGCCCGCCTACTCTCCTGGTCGTCGCCAGTGATCACTACTCTTGTCAGTATATGCCATGATCGCCTGTCTGGCAATCGGCGGAACGTTGCCGCTAGCGGCTGCGTGTCGTGGCGAGCGCGCCCTGCTTTTCGGCTTCCATAGGCCTCTTGCGGGTGGTCGGCGTTCCGACTGTGCGCCCGCGCAACCAGCTTGGGAGCCGGCCCAATGGGTTGACCCCCGTCACGCGGCGGAACGTTACAATGAACACGAACAGCAACAGCCAGTTTGCCACGCCCGAGAGCGCCACCCGCGCGAAATCGCCGATTGGCAGCAGCAGGAGCGCGCCCGTGAGCAGGATGTTCACCAGTGTCAGTGGGATCAGGAAGAGCCAGGCAAAGCGCATCAACTGGTCGGCGCGCAGCCGTGGTAGTGTGGTGCGAATCCAGATGAAGGCGCTCAGCAGTATGCTCATCTTGAACAGGAACCAGAAGACACAGATGATATTGAAGACCACCTGCCCCCAGAAACTGCCGAAGAAACTCGTCCAGAAGCCAACCGCCGTACCAGGCCCGGACCACCCGCCCAGGAAGAGCGACGTAGCCACCGCCGAAACGATGGTCATGTTGCCATACTCGCCGAGAAAGAACATCGCCCAGCGCAATCCACTGTATTCAGTCAGATAGCCCGCCACCAGTTCAGACTCCGCCTCGGGCAGATCGAACGGTGGTCGGTTTGTTTCGGCGAGTCCGCAGGTGTAATAGGTCATTAACCCAAGCGGCTGCAACAGGAAGAACCAAAGCCAGGGAGTATCGGGCCGCATCTGCGCCGCGATGATCTGTGAGAAGGAGATCGAGCCGACACCGCAGGCATTGAGGTTGGCCCCAGCAGCGCATCCTGCGGTGAGCACGCTCGTCAGCATGATGACTGGCACAATGGAGAGCACCAGCGGCAGTTCGTAGGAGATCATCTGCGCCGCTCCCCGGAGGCCGCCGATCAGCGCGTACTTGTTGTTCGAGCCCCAGCCCGCCATAAAGACGCCGATGACGTCGATCGAGCTGAGCGCGACATAATAGATGATGCCGGTGCCGAGTGCGCCAGCCGTCAGATAGGGCGAGAATGGCAGTACCACGAACGCGGTCAGTACCGGGGCAAAAAAGATCATCGGCGCCAGGCGAAACACGATGAAGTCAGTGGACTTTGACTTGATATCCTCTTTGAGCAGCAGCTTGCCGACGTCGAAGATGGTCTGAAGAGTGCCCTGAGGCCCATAGTGTAGTGGGCCGACACGGTCTTGCATGAGCGCCATGAACTTGCGCTCCCAGTAGACCAGGATCGTCGCCGCCGCCATGAGAAAGATGAGCGAGAACAGAAACGTGACGACGAGGTGGATGATGTTCTGTACGACGTCGTTCATGCGACCTCCAACTAGCGATCCACGTCGCCGAGATCAATATCAATGCTGCCAAGAATGGCGATGACGTCGCCAATCTTGTGGCCACGCATCAATTCCGGCAGGATTTGCAGATTCAGGAATGAAGCCGAGCGATACTTGGCACGCCAGGGATATTCTGAGCCGTCGCTGATCATGTAGATGCCCAGTTCGCCCCGACCAGTCTCGACCGCGTAATAGGCCTCGCCTCGCGGTGGACGGAGCGCCACTGGCACGCGCTGCGAGATTGAGCCGCCAGGCATCTTGTCCAGCGCGACGCGGCACAATCGCACGCTCTCAGACATTTCTTGCAGACGTACTTGATAGCGCGCGAAACAGTCGCCCTCTTGCCGCACCTGAGGGCGAACCGCCACCTCGCGGTAAGCGCCATAAGGCCGCGCCACACGCAGATCGAAATTGACGCCTGAAGCACGTAGATTCGGGCCGGTCAGGCCATATGCCACCGCCTGCTGGGGGTCAATGTAGCCCACGCCCTGCGTGCGCGCGTCGAAGATCTCATTGCCGGTCAGCAATTCATCCAGTTCAGGGATGCTGACCTTCTCAAAGTTATTGAGCCAGGCCTCGCACTGCTGTATCCACCCGCGTGGGAAATCGTGAACTACGCCGCCGGGGCGCATGTAGTTGTGGGTGAAGCGGTGGCCGCTGAGGGACTCGAACATATCCATGATGCCTTCACGGTCGCGGAAGCACCAGAGTATCGGCGTAAAGGCGCCGAGGTCGAGGCCATACGTGCCAATGGCTACCAGATGGCTGGCGATACGCGCCAGCTCGCTGACTAGCAGCCGGATGTACTGTGCGCGGCGTGGCGCCTCGATGCCCATAATCGCCTCGATGGCTCCAACATAGGCCGTCTCGTTGATCATCGGGTTGAGATAGTCGGCATTGTCGATGTAGCGCGCGCCGTGGATATAGGGGCGGTTCTCGAAGATCTTCTCCATACCGCGATGGAGATAGCCAATCACCGGTGTGCAATTGATGACGGTCTCGCCATCCAGGGTGAGCACCAGGCGCAACACACCGCTCGTCGACGGATGCTGCGGACCCATATTGAGAATCATTTCCTCGCTGCGCAGCCCGCTGGCATCCTCAATGAACCCTGCCGCTTCTGTGGGTATATGCGTAGCCATGTGCTATTCCTCCTGCGGCTTCGATGCGGGATCGAGGTATTGCTCGTCAATCGTGTAGCCGTGCATCGCGTTGGCATCTGTGCCGACGCCCTGGCCTGTCTCAAGGAATACTGCCTCACTGCCGAAGGTCGTCATGCCAGGATGTATTCGCTCCTGCTGACCCTGGCCCAGCCGCTTGAGCACGGTACGCTCCTGCTTGCGTTGCTGCTCGCCGGAAATAGCCCGAATCGGGTCAACCTGTGTGGTCGCACGGTCATGCACCACAGAGGGTGTTGTCCTGAAGCTCTTCAGCAATGGATGACCTTCGAATTCGTCATCGAGCAGCATGCGCCGCAGATCAGGATGGCCGATGAACTGAATGCCATACAAATCGTAGGTTTCGCGTTCGAGCCAGTTCGCGGAAGAATAGACACCAACGAGCGATGGAATCCGCGCGTCGCTCGTTGGTGTCTTCACACGCATCTGCAGCAGCCAGAAATGGCTGATCGAGCGGAAGTGATAGACCGCCTCCAACTGCTCGATCATATCGACGCCAGAGATGCATGTGAGCATCTCGAACCCAAGGCTATCACGCAAGGCGCGGCCAGCCTCGACCACCATCTCTGGGGCAATTTCGATGCCGACGATGCCAGCGTTCAGGTGGCGCTTCGGAACAGGCTGCCCCATCTGCTGATCGAGCCGCGCCAACGCGGTAAGCAGCTCATTGATATGATCGCGGTCATAGGCGAGCAGCGAAGGCGCCTCTACGGCTCCCCCGGAGCGAGGTGCTATATCCAACGAATGACCCCTTTCCGCCAGGCATAGACCAACCCCAGCGCGAGCACGGCGATGAAGAAGACAATCTCTACAAAGCCGAACCAGCCCAGTTGCTGGAAGATCACCGCCCAGGAGAGGATGAATACGATGTCGACGTCGAATGCGACGAAGAGGAGCGCGAAAATGTAGAAGGCGAGCGGATACTGCACCCAGGCCGAACCGAGTGGTATCTCGCCGGATTCATAGGTGTCGAACTTGCTCGCTGCGCGCTTGCGCCCTTTGAGCAGGAGCGCATTGAGGGTATCGGCGAAGGCTAACCCGCCGAGGACAAATGCGCAGCCGCCGAGAAAGAAGATGGCGGCGAAGAGATATCCTGTCGCGACCACGCGCACCTCCTGAGACTGGAATATGTGGGAGCATGTTGTGCGTCTTCGACGCTGCCAGTGTATTGCATGCCCGCTCGCTGTGGAGCCGGGCAATAACGGTGACGTGGCCAATCAATGGGGATCGTACCGCGCCATCTTCGATTATAGCATAGCCCCTCCCGGCGGACAACGCGCCCGGACTCATGCCCGGACTCATGTTCGCCGGAGCGTTGCGGGCGCCCGTGACCAGATTGTGAGCGGCAGGTGTCACATTTAAGGTTAGACGTGTGAGCGCCCTGAAAGGGCAGTGTGACCTGCGACCCTTACCCTCTGGCCACTCGCCGATAATATTGCAGGGTTGGCACGTTAAGAGGTTGCAGAAGCTGATGCGCGGGCAATTTGCCTGGAGAACCGAGTGACGTTGAGCGAGGGGAAAGGGCATATCACCCGCCAGCAAGACGGTTCCATTAGTACTTCCATTTCGGGCGACTTCGGTATGCTATACTGAGGCGCCGTCACGCACGGTAGATGCGAGCGTGACACGATGTAAGCGCTGAGGCTCAGGGCGGTCAACGCAACGCAAATGCGGACGCAGAAATGCCTGGGGGGGACGAGATACTATGCAGTGCTGGCAGTGTGGCGCGGATGTGCAGCCTGGGCAGCGCACGTGCGGCTACTGTGGTGCGCGGCTGACCTCGCCGCCCGCAGGTCGGCAACAGCGCTCCTCGCAACAACATCCACCTTCTCAGCGCAACGGACCCCGTCGCTCGCGTGACGACGAGTGGGCGCAAGACAGCGAATCCACATACGATGCCGCCTATTCACAGGATGATCGTCGTGGCGGACAAAGAGGGTCGCGGCCTGGGCCAGATGACGACTGGGATGATAGCTGGGATGATCCACGCCAGAACCGGAGGCAGCCGCCGCGTGGAAGGACACGTGGTGGTCGCCAACCAGATGGGCGTGATGACGACCTCGAACAGCCAGATGGCTACGAAGGTGACTTCGCGAGCGCCGAGTATGATGCCCAGGCTCCCGATCCGCTGGAAGACCCACGCGCGCCCCGTAATCTGCGCGCCAATCCGCGCCGTCGTCCAGATCGGCCTGATCCGCGCAGTGGATACCCTCAGGGCGACGAATCCGCACGCTACGCGCGAGGTAGCTCGCGTGATGACTGGCAGCAACAGCCACCAGCCGCGGGTGACGGGCGATCGCGGCGTCCAGTGAGTGATCCCGGGCGTGGGGAGCGTCGCCGTGATGATGGCGACGAATTCGCGCGACGCGGCGGGCTGGATCGCCCCCTTGCGTCGGATCGCGTACACGGTGAGGTGGCCGAGGTCGGCGGACATTGACCGCTCATGCAGGTCGGGGTC
>DAHUXT010000103.1 GCA_027307065.1 Ktedonobacteria bacterium | reverse complement strand
GTTATAGGCGGGCATATGCGCCTTCGCCTCGATGTAGTTGTCGTTTTCGTAGGCCAGGCAGCACAGCAGACGACCGCAGACACCCGAAATCTTGCTGGTGTTCAGGGGCAAGCCCTGCTCTTTGGCCATGCGAATCGAGACGACATTGAACTCCGTGAGCCACGAACTGCAACAGAGTGTCTTGCCGCACATGCCGACGCCGCCGAGCAGCTTGGCGTGGTCGCGCGCGCCGATCTGGCGAAGCTCGATGCGGGTGTGAAAGGTTGCCGCCAGGTCGCGTACCAGCGCCCGGAAGTCTACCCGCTCATCGGCAGTGAAGTAGAAGGTCAGGCGGCTGCCGTCGAACGTGTATTCCGCCTCGGCCAGCTTCATCGGCAGATCATGCTGCGCGATGCGCTGCGCGCAACGGCGGAGCGCCTCTTTTTCACGCGCCTTGAAGCTTAGCATCCGTCGTAAGTCATCCTCCTCGGCAAGGCGGATGACTGGCTTCAGCTCAGCGCTGCCAAGCTCAGCCACTTCCACCTGCCGCGGCAGAATGACAACACGCCCGCATTCCAGCCCTTTGGTGCTCTCGACGATGACCCACTGTCCCACTTTGAGCTGATAGCCAGCGGGATCATAGTAATACACCCGCCCGGCGGGCCGAAAGCGAATGCCGACGACCCGATGGGCTGGCTCCGGGGAATCAGACCTCTGATACATAGTATTACGCGTTCAATTCTTCGGTGAGCAGGATCGCCTCGGCCACGTCTTTCATGGACTTGCGGTTGTTCATGCTCAGCTTCTGGATACGCCGGAAGGCTTCCTGTTCGGTCAGGCTGTATTTCTGCATCAGCACGCCCTTGGCGCGTTCGACCACTTTGCGGGTTGTCAGAGCCTCTTCGAGATCCTTGACCTTGGACTCGATGGTGCGGAACTCCTGGAATCGGCTCAGTGCAATCTCGATGGCGGCTTTCAGGTCGCTCTGCCGCCACGGTTTGGTGACATAATGCACCACCCCAGCGTTGCGTGCGCGCTCGATCAGGTCGTCTTCGCTATAGGCGGTGACCAGAATCACTGGCGCAAGCTTCTCGCGGGTGAGAATCTCTGCCGCGGCGATGCCGTCCAGTTCGGGCATGCGGATATCCATCACAACCAGATCCGGCCGTAGCTCGCGCGCGAGATTGACGGCACTCTGGCCGTCACCTACCTGCCCGACGACGAGATAGCCCTGGCGTTCGAGTTCTTCTTTAAGGTCCAGGCGGATGACGGCGTCGTCTTCCGCGATGATGATGCGTGTTGGCATGGTCTCGCTCTCCCTCCGTGATGTGGCTTCCCCAGAATAATCCTGCCGGGAAACGAGCGCTTGCACCGCGCGGAAGCAGCCACACCATCGGGGCGAAACAGCAGGATTCCGTTTGCCGCAGTATAGCACATGACGCCTTCGACTCCAGGCCTGCGACGCTCGTGGGGAGAGCGGGCCACTTCCGCGATATACGGCGCCCAATGGCCTGTCGGAGCGTATCTAGCGCACGCACTCTCGGTGGATTTACTCCATGTCGCCCATATCAGCATTGGCGCGATCATCGTCCGCCGATGGCACCGGGTACAGTTCCGCCCGGCGCTGACGCCGTCGCGTGGGCATCCACGATGCGCTGCTGAGTGGACGCGAGATCGGCAATGGCGGTGGGGTATCGCGTTCGACTGCCAGCGTCGGTATGGGAATCAGGCGCGGCGTGATCGACGGCGACTCGGCGTCATCGCGATATGACAGTGTGAGGCGTGGCGTTTTCAGCAGCGCAACCAAATCGTCAATTGCGGTTCCGGTGTGGCTGGGCCACTCTGGCTTGACACCGAGCCACTCGCGTTCTACCGCGCGAATGAGCACGCGCAGCGAGCCTTCGAGGCGCAGACGCTCTTCGCGGTCACGTTGCAGCGTTTCCAGGCGCGCCGCGGTATCCATGATCGTCTCTGCCAGCAAACGATATGCGCCTTCGGTCGGAATCGGCCCAATGCCGTGCCCTTTGAGCGCCTGAATCAGCGCCGATTCGAGCTTGCCGGTGGCGTCCTGCGCTTCCTGGCGGAACTGTGTCACCAGATTACGCAGCACATCAGCCTCATGTCGCCGCGCGCGCGCAATGGCCTGGGCGCGTGCACGCCCGGATTGAATCGCCAGCAACAGCCACAGCGCCGCCAATAATCCGACGACAACGCAGACGACGTCCAATACCACAGACTCGTTGGCGCTCAACACGCCGACCGGGGCCAACGCGATACTGATCGAGAGGCCAGCAAAACAGGCATAGATAAGCAGCGCGCCCAGCACATACGCACTGGCGAGCAATGTGCCGCCCATCAAGAGGGTAATCTCGACGAGCGCGGGTATCAGCGCTAACAGTGAGGCGCGCGGTCCCAGAATCACCATCGCCCAGGTGAGCAACCCCAACTGCGAGACGACTAGCACATGCGGCGAGAAGCGCTTGACGGCATCTACCTCGCTAAATACATAGGCGACACCGCCGCCAACACCTGCCAAAATGGCGCCCCCAAGGGTCCACGCGGCCAGGTTCGAATTATTGCTCAGCGCCACCAGCGCCCCCACCAGCGCGAGCGCCGCGGCGAAAAGCGCGTGAGCTACCACGACAGGGGCCACCAGATCGGCCGGCGGCAATGCCTGTGGGCGTCCTCCGTGCAGGCGGCGCGCGGGCCATGGCAGGCCGGGCAGATGCGGGTCGTCCTCCCAGATAAGACCAGGTGGACGAGGAACCTTGCGCCGGGGATTACGGCGCGATGTCACCGGGCGTGTGATGATGCTCGTCGGATTCGAGAGCGATTTCGCTGATGCGATCTCGGACTGTTTTCTCGCACTCTGGCGCCCGTTCTGGCCGCGAGCGGCGCTGGCCGCAGGTTGTTCTGTCAACAATGCCGCCGTCATCGCCAGCGGCACATGGATGGCATTGTTCCCCGCGCCCAAATCGGCTGACGCATCCACGCTCTCCGCTGTGGCTTCGCTGGCTGGCCTACTGTCCGGTTCCGACGCTGCCTGCGCCTCCTCAGTCCGCGCCTCACGAACCGGTCGCGCCATCGCGGCGAGTGTGGGCATGCGGCGTTCGGTCGCCACCGGAACGATGGACGGTTCGGTATCGTTCGTGTGCGCGGCGCCATCGCCTGGGCCGTCGAGCGCTTCCACCGCGGGCGAGTCAGTTGTTTCAGGCTCGGTCGGCTCGGTCGGCTCGGTCGGCCCTTCAGGCTCAACCGGCTCCTCGGGCTTCGTTGGAGGTACAGGCGTCTCTGGCACCTCAGGCGCCTCAGGGGTTTCTGGAATCTCTGGCGTTTCCGGTGCGTCTGGCGTCTGGGGAACCTCAGGTATTTCAGGCATTTCAGGCATCTGCATCTGCACAGGCTGAGGTTCTACGGCTAACTGGGCGACTTCAATCGCTGGTTCGGTCGCCTCCACCGATAACGTTGCGGCGGCTGCTACGATCGGCGCTTGTTGTGCTCGTTGCGCTCGTGTCGCCTTCGGTGCGATGGTTCTGTGTGTCTGCGCTGGTCGACTGGCTGCGGGCTGCGTGGCAGGTTTCACGGGAATAAGCTGTGGCGAGCGAGCGGTCGGACGTTTCTGGCGCGAGCCAGCGGTGGTCTTTGCGGCAGTAGTAGACTGCGCGGCTTGCTGCGTCTGGCGCTCGCGCTGTGCCGTTGGTTTGTTTCGGCTGTCACTCCGCTTCCCCTCTTGTCGCTTGCTCATCCTTCTCCCGCCTCTTCCTGCACCGTGCTGGCATTCCAAAGCATGCCAGCATACATCCCC
This sequence comes from Ktedonobacteria bacterium, assembly GCA_027307065.1. Taxonomy (GTDB): domain Bacteria; phylum Chloroflexota; class Ktedonobacteria; order Ktedonobacterales; family JADMIN01; genus DAHUXT01. Next base: position 8,153 of record DAHUXT010000103.1, on the reverse strand, counting down.
ATGAGCGGCGATGCTCGACAATCCCAGCCGTTGAATTGCCGCAATGTCTATGCCAGAGCGATCACGCGTGGTGCCGCCTGGCGCGCCTTGACAGTGCAAACCTTCTATGCCATAGTGAGACCGAGCAGCGTGCCGAACACGCCTTAACTGGTCCTGTCTCTGGTCCCGCAGATGATCGAGCGTTCCAGTTGATTGTACGTCACCCGCGCTGCTCATCGCATCAACATAAACATGCATCAGGGTTACCCTGATTGCAAGGGCGCTGACGGAACGAGTACGTGTGTCGCGCGATTTTCAGAGAGTCCGGGGTTGGTGAGACCGGATAACGCTGGCGCACCGAAGATCAGTCCGGAGCCGTCACCCGATTCGCGGCTCCATCGGAGCCAAGAAGCAGGCGTGGCCGGAGACCCGTCCGTTATCATACGGGGGGACATGCATACGTGTCCCGTAGAGCGGATTGTTGCGAGCGCTCATATTCTTGACGAATGAGCAGGCGCAGTAGTCAATTCGGGTGGTACCGCGAGCATAGCTCTCGCCCCGTTGGGGGTGAGGGCTTTTTTGTTGTCCGAGCGCCAGGGCACACTGGCCATCGCCGTGCCGAACGTGTTGGCAGGTGACAGGAAGGTGGGGAACGAGCGATGGATGGGTTACATCCAACGACATTGCTCTATGCGACCGACAGCTATCTGCGCGCCTTCGAGGCACAGGTGGTAGCGACGGATGGCCGTGCCCTGGCGCTTGACCAGACGGCGTTCTATCCCGGTGGTGGCGGCCAGATGGCCGACCGGGGCGATCTTGTCGTCGCGGGGCGGCGGCTCCCGGTAGCCAGCATGAGCAAGCGCGATGGCGTGCTCTGGCATGAATTCGCCGAGGACGCGGGCGATTTGCCTGAGGTTGGCATTACTGTCACCGGCGAGATAGACTGGCCGTTTCGCTATACCATGATGCGCACCCATACCGCGCTTCACCTGCTCTGTGGGCTGATCTTCCGCGACTATGGCGCGCAAGTGACGGGCGGACAGATGTACCCCGACCGGGCGCGGATGGACTTCACGCTGGCGACGATGACCCAGGATTTTCTGCACGCCATCGAGCGCAGCGTCAATGAAGCGGTCGCGGCGGATCATCAGCTCAACGTATATACGCTGGCACGCGCAAAAGCCATGAAAATACCTGACCTGGTACGCACGAAAGTCAATCTGCTGCCGCCAGAGATTACCGAGATCCGCATCGTCGAGATCGTCGGTGTGGATCTGCAAGCTGATGGCGGCACGCACGTTCGCTCGACCCGCGAGGTCGGCGGCATCAAGGTGCTTCGTACCGAAAATAAAGGCAAACAGAATAAGCGTATGGAAATCGCATTGACGGATGGAGACTCGGCATGACGGGATCAACGAAGAAGACGAATACAGCGAGCGATACGAACGGGGCGAAGGCAACCAGGGCAACCAAGGGAGCCAGGTCAACCAAAGCTACCGGGCAAGCCGGCGTCCGCGCACACGCGACGAACGGGGCGGCCACACGACCCTCTCAACCAGGAGCCTCGCGCCAGCACTTCCAGCCGGTTCCCGCGCCCACTCGGGTGGACTATCCGCTGCTGGAGCGTGGCGTGCAGCAATGGTGGGATGACCACGACATCCTCAAGAAATATCTCAACCGCAACGAACAGGCGTCGAAGCGCTGGTCGTTTGTGGATGGCCCAATCACGGCCAACAACCCAATGGGCGTGCATCACGCCTGGGGTCGCACCTATAAAGACCTGTGGCAGCGATTCAATACCATGCGCGGCTATCGCCAGCGCTATCAGAACGGTTTCGACTCCCAGGGGCTTTGGGTCGAGGTTGAAGTTGAGAAGGAGCTTGGCTTCAAGAACAAACGGGAGATCGAGGAGTATGGCATCGGCCTCTTCGTCGAGAAGTGCAAAGAGCGCGTCCTGCGCTTCGCCGAACGCATCACCGAGCAGTCGCTACGCCTGGGCGAGTGGATGGACTCGCCGAATTCGTACTACACGATGTCGGACGAGAACAACTACACCATCTGGGGCATGCTGCGCACCTGCTGGCAGAACGGCTGGATCTATCGCGGGCGCGACGTGATGCCGTGGTGTCCGCGCTGCGCGACCGGCATCTCTGATATGGAGATCAACGAGGGCCGCCGCACGGTGCAGCACACCAGTGTCTATGCGCGCTTCCCGCTGGTCGACCGTCCCGGTGAGTATCTGCTCGTCTGGACGACGACCCCCTGGACACTGCCTGCCAATGTGGCCTGCGCCGTCAATCCTGATCTGCACTATGTCAAAGTGGAGCAGGATGGCGACTTCTACTATCTCTCCGCCGATGTGGTGGGCAAGCTGAATAAGCTGCGTGGTCACGAGCACGGCGCGGCGAAGGTGGTAGAGACGCTCGAAGGGCGCGATCTGCTGGGCTGGCGCTACACTGGCCCATTCGACGAGCTGCCCGCGTGGCAGGATGCTGGTGCGGAGCATCGCGTGGTCGCGTGGGATGAAGTGACCGCGGCCGAGGGCACGGGCATTGTCCATATCGCGCCGGGCTGTGGCCGCGAGGACTTTGGCCTCTCGAAGGGAGACCATCTTGCCGTGCTGGCTCCGGTAGATGAGAACGGCGTCTATCTCGACGGTTACGACTGGCTGACGGGCATGTCTGTCGGCGAGGTGGCGCGGCCGATCTTCGAGAATCTGCGTGAGAAGGGCTACTTTTACCAGACGGAATCGTACCAGCATGTCTACCCCCATTGCTGGCGGTGCGGCACCGAGCTGATCTTCCGGCTCGTGAACGAGTGGTTCATCTCGATGCATGAGTTGCGCGAGCGGCTGATCCGCATCGCCAACGATATCCGCTGGATCCCCGCCTTTGGGTTGGATCGCGAGCTCGACTGGTTGCGCAACATGGAAGATTGGATGATCTCCAAGAAGCGTTACTGGGGGCTGGCGCTGCCAATCTATGTCTGCGACGATTGCGACGAGTTCGAGGTGATCGGCAGCCGTGAAGAGTTGCGCGAGCGCGCGGTGGAAGGTTGGGAGCAGTTCGACGGCCACACGCCGCACCGGCCCTGGGTAGATGCCGTCAAAATCCGCTGCGCGAAATGTGGCGGGTTTGCCAGCCGCATCCTCGACGTCGGCAATCCCTGGCTGGACGCGGGCATCGTGCCGTTCTCGACGCTGCACTACCGCGGCAATCGCGAGTACTGGCGCGAGTGGTTCCCGGCGGACTTCATCACCGAGAGTTTTCCGGGACAGTTCCGCAACTGGTTCTACTCGATGCTGGTGATGGCGGCGGCGCTCGAAGATACGGCGCCCTTCAAGACCGTGCTGGGATTCGCCACATTGAAGGACGAGAAGGGCGAGGAGATGCACAAGAGCAAGGGCAACAGCATCCCGTTCGACGAGGCGGCCCATGTCGTCGGAGCGGACACGATGCGCTGGCTCTACGTGACCCACGCGCCCGAGCAGAACCTCAACTTCCCGCGCATTCCCACTGATGAAGAGGCCGAGGCGGCGCGGGCAAAGGGACAGCCGCCACGACTCTCTGATCTCTGGATGCAGACACGGTCGGCGCTAGATAAGCTGTGGAACGTCTATTCGTTCTTCGTCACCTATGCCAACATCGATGAGTTCGACCCGACGACACGCTCGCTGGCGGTCTCCAAACGCAGTGACCTTGATCGCTGGGTGCTCTCAGAGTTGCAAGCGACGGTACAGCGCGCGACCGAAGGGCTGGCCGACTTCGACGCGGAGTCGGCCTCGTTGGCGGTGGCCGCGTTCATCGAGAATCTCTCGAACTGGTACGTGCGCCGGAGCCGGCGCCGTTTCTGGAAGAGTGAGGAAGACGCCGACAAGCGTGCCGCCTATCTGACCCTCTACGAGTGCCTGGTGACGGTGACAAAGCTGCTGGCGCCGCTGACGCCATTCCTGGCGGAGTCGCTTTACCAGAATCTGGTGCGCTCGGTGGATGCCAGCGCGCCGGAAAGCGTCCATCTGTGTGACTGGCCAGTGGCGGATGTAAAGTTGCTTTCGCCGCGTCTGCATGATGAGACGTCGCTGGTCATGCGGATGGTGAATCTTGGCCGCGCCGCCCGTGAGAAGGCGCAGATTCGGGTGCGGCAGCCGCTGGGCGTGCTCTACGCGCGTGTGGGAAGCGATGCCGAAGCCGAGGCGCTGCAACGGCTGGCGAGCCAGGTGCTTGAGGAGTTGAACGTCAAACGGCTGGAGCTTCTGCCAGCCGATAGCGATATGCTGGTGTATTCGCTCAAGCCGCTGATGAAGGTGCTTGGCCCGAAGCATGGCAATCTGGCGCAGAAGGTGCTGGCGGCGTTGCGTGCCACCGATGCCCACGCGGGTGCGGAGGCGCTGCGCGAGCGGGGCAGCCTGGTACTGAAGGTTGACAAGCAGGAGGTGACATTGACGGCGGATGAAGTGGAGGTCGAGGCGAGCGCGCGCGAAGGCTACGTCGCGGCGGAGGAGCGCGGCGCGGTGGCGGTGATCGAGACGACACTGACGCCGGAGTTGCTGGCCGAAGGGCTGGTGCGCGACTTCACCCATCTCGTGCAGGAGGTGCGCAAGCATGCCGGGCTGGCCATCGAAGACAGCATCGAGACGTGGCTTTCGACCGATGCCGATCTCGCCGCAATTGCCGTCGAATACCGAGGCTACATCGAGCAGGAAACGCTCTCGAAGCGCTTCACCGTGCAAAGTGAGGGGGCTTCGCTCGCGCCCTCGGGTGATGGCGTCTACCGCGAAAACATCCCTGCGGCCAAGCTCAACGGCCACGCCGCGACGGTCACGGTGCGTAAAGCCAGGTAAACTTCGGCAATCGCGTAACCCCTTCCCAGGCCTGGGAGGGGATTACGCGGTGTAGTGTGTGGTCTACTCGTCCGCGGCAGTCTTCTGCTTCTGGGCGGTCTTGCCGTTGCCGTTGCCGTTGGGCGCGCTCTCGATCAACCGGTCGAGTTCCTGGCGCATGGCCTGGATGTCGGGATACGAGCGGTAGACGCTGGCGAAGCGGATATAGGCGATGGCGTCTATCTTGCGCAAACGCTCCATCGCCAGTTCGCCGACGATGGAGGATTCGACCTCGGCCTTGCCCAGCTTGTACAGCTCGTTCTCGATGTCATCTACAATGGCTTCGAGTTCGCCGACGGGAATCGGCCGTTTCTGGCAGGCGCGGCGCAGACCCGTCTCGAACTTCTCGCGCTTGAATGACTCGCGGCGGCCGTCGTGCTTCACCACCATCAACTCGGGCAGCACGACATGCTCGACCGTGCTGAATCGCTGGTGGCAGTGTTCGCAGCGCCGCCGCCGGTGGACGGAGCCGCCCTGATCGCGCGAATCCGTCACGCGCGACTCGACATATCCGCAGTAGGGGCACTTCATATAGAATCTTGCTCAGCTTTTCCCCACGCGGCCCGTCACAACATCGCCTCATTGTGCCCGTCAGTACCAGACATGGGCGGACGATCCGAGGCCGCGTATGCCTCAGTATACCATATGCCCTGTACGTGCCCCGACCGCGGTGAAGCGCGCCATGTGCTCATTTGGCCGGGGGATGCACCACCAGCACCGCGCAATGGGCGTGCGTGGCGACCTTCGTCGAGACTGAGCCGATCAGGAACCGCTGGGCGACATTCAGGCCGCGGCTCCCCATCACGATCAGGTCAGCCTTGGCGTCGGTCGCGGCGGTCAGGATGAGATCGGCAGGGTCTCCGGTGCCTAGCTGCTTCGTGATCTCCGGGCCGACACCCGCATCGCGCAGCCGCTTCTCGCTCTCGTCGAGCAACTCTTTCGATGCGGCGCGCTCCTTGGGCATGTCGTACACCTCAACGGACGCCGCGCCGGCCTTTCCATAGACGATGTGTTCGGGGATGATGTGCACGAGGCAAACCGTGGTATCTCGGCCAGCCAGCAGGGTGCTCGCGAACTCCAGCGCGCGGCGAGAGCTTGGCGAGCCATCCAGTGCGATGATGACGTTCATGGTGACGTCTCCTTCCACAACAATCGGCCACGGACAGGCGATGTCCGGAACCCGTGGAAATGGTAGGCTCGCGTCGTCACAAAAGCATCACGCGGGGAGCAACAGGCATCACAGACGGGTCTTGAAAACCATTCAGCGTGTGATGCGCCGGTTATAGTGGCTGTTTGCGTACTGCTGGGCGCAGACACTTCCTCGCCGCATATTCAGCGGGCAAAGAATCGCTGAGTGAAGGTGGCGATGAAGATAATTTCTATCAACAGCCCGACGAACGCTTCTGCCGCGGCAACCGCTGCAGCTACGTCACCAGGCTGAAAAACCGCTGGGAAGAAGCCTCTCCCGTGAAACGATGTCATGCTCACCACCAGCGCCTCATTCCATGCCAGCGGATGACCGCCTGTGATGCCGAGACCAAAATAGGCCGCCGCGAAGCCGATGATCACGAAGGCATAGGCGATGAAGCTGCGCATGGGGCGGTATCCATAGCCAGAGATGAGGTCGAGGAACAGCGAACCGCCGTAGCGGAGCAGCTTGCGTTGCTTGCGCAGCACCACGCGCTGTAGCACTTGCGCGCGATAGGCGAATTTATCCGCTTCCTCGTGGAGTCCCTGCGTCCGCAGCTCGGTGGATATCTGCCGGTTGGCGCGCACCGCGGATGGATATCCACCAAGGGAACCGGTCCAGGGTCGGCGGACGGTGCCGTAGCGGGCCATGTATTCTTCGCCTAGCATGCGCACTGGCTCCCACTCGACCGCCGCCAAAATCGCGCCATTCCACTGCACGTCGGCCAGTTGTGGACCGACTCCGGCTTCGTTCGCAAATACCACGTGGTTGAGGATGGAGCCACTATCAAAGACAGCGCGCCCAATATCCGCAGGGTGAGTCGCCTCGAAGTGGGCGCGGTACATGTCCGCCATCTCGAGGTGAGCCGCCTCTATGTCGACCCCCTCCAGATGACCAAAGGTTAGGATACTCCCCTCCAGGTGGGCGAACCGCAGGTCGGCTCCAGTCAGCCGTAGCGACGCGTGCTGCATCTGCTCCAGGGTCGCACCGCGCAGCTCGTCACCCGCCAGGCCACCGCGCAGCCGACTCAATGGCAGCGAACGAAAATTTCCGCGGCTGAGATCCGCCCCACGCAGATCTAATCCGATGCGTTTGTGCTGAGCAGCGTCGTCCCAGTCCACCGGCCCACGCATACCACCGCTTGAGTGCGTGGCAAGCAGCCACTCGACATCGGCGCGGTCGAGCCTCATACCGTCGAACGGGTATAGGCCTTTCTCGATGTCTGGCACAATGGCGCGTCGTTCCCCCAAGTGTCGCTGTCGCTTCCCACCGATTTCAGGTTCGGTGCGCCATGGCTGATTATGCACCTCCGTCCAATACGCATTCCATGCGCCATAGCCGTTGGGCGGGGCGCTGGGCTGGGCGGTTGCCTGGTCAGCTGCTTGCTCGTCGCGCATAAAGGCCCTCTCCCTAACTGATCGGTCTCCGGATCAAGTATACAATGGCATATTCCGCAAGCAAGGGGCGTAGGTCAGGGCGAAGTGATGTGACGCGGCATAATGATCGGAAGTTCCTGGTTGGGTTGCTCCGAGCTTCGAGCGGGCGCCGAGAGGATTCGGCCCGTTCGTCCTCCGAGACGCATCCGCCGCTCCCCTGAGCTTGACGGGAAACAAGCCGATCAGATATTCTGTGATGTGTGCTCGTCGTCGCGGCAAATGCCTGTGGCGATGAGAACGCATGTGACGTATTCCTGGCAGGACGAAGAAACCCAGAAATACCGTCAGTTTCAGGCCCCGTAGCTCAGAGGATAGAGCAGTGGTTTCCTAAACCATGTGTCGGAGGTTCGAATCCTCTCGGGGCCACCAGGCACACCAACGAAAGGACTATTGTGGGAATATATGGCTAGTTCAGAATTAAGGAAAAGGGCTAATTGGCAGGCCATTAGTGGCGCGAGGGCATTGGAAACAGAAGAGAAATTCAAACTTGCTTTGCAGGTAGCGCTTGATTCAGTATATCCCGGACAGTTTAAAGTTGAGAGGCATCCAAAAGAGTTCGGTAACATTTATTCTACATATCCGCTACCCGAAAGTGTACTTGAAAAGATATTTAATGTGGATATGACAGAATTGAGATCGGATGGAAAACCGAGGTATTCCTGGGGAATCA
>DAHUXT010000102.1 GCA_027307065.1 Ktedonobacteria bacterium | reverse complement strand
CCGGATGCGATGACGCTGCTGCGCGATCTTGCCCCTGACTTGATTGTCGTCGCGGCGTTTGGCCAGATCTTGCCGCCTGAGGTGCTCGCGTTGCCGCTCCATGGCTGCCTGAACGTTCACGCATCGTTGTTGCCGCGCTGGCGGGGCGCCTCACCCATCAATGCGGCCATTCTGGCGGGCGATGCCGAATCGGGTGTCACGATCATGCTGATGGATGCCGGGTTGGATACCGGACCCATGCTCACCCAGCGTGCCACGCCGATTGGCGCCGAAGAGACAGCGGGCGGCCTGAGCGACCGGCTGGCCGAGCTGGGGGCAGAACTGCTGGGGGAGACTGTGCCGCGCTGGCTGGCAGGCGTGCTGACACCGGAGCCGCAGGACGAATCGCGGGCGACGATGACCCGGCTGCTGCACAAGAGCGATGGGCGTCTCGACTGGCAGCGGTCCGCGGATGAACTGGCGCGCCAGGTGCGGGCGTACATGCCGTGGCCAGGCGCGTTCACCACCTGGGAAGGGAGCGCGCTCAAGATTCAGCGGGCTGCGGCAATTGACTCTACAGGCAATGTACCGCCCGGAACATGCTTCGTTCCGGCGGGCGCGATGTCGCTGGCGGTGGCGTGTGGGCAGGGGGCGCTGGCGTTGGAAGTGATACAATTGGAGGGCAAGCGCGCCATGCCGGTCGCCGAGGTAGTGCGCGGCTATCCGGCGCTCGCCAGCGCGCATCTTGGCGGTTAGTATTTATCGGCGCATTCCATGTAGGGGTGCTCTCTCGGCCATGCGAACACCATAGGCAACAATGACTTCGATTCAGATTCCTGACAATTCGACATCCAGCGCCGCTCCTGCGCGCGCCGATCTGCTCGGCCTCACGTTCCTTGAACTGGTGGGGTGGCTGGCGGAGCGCGGGCAGCCCACATTTCGCGCGAAACAGCTTGCGGGATGGATCTTCAACTCGCTCGCTCCCGACTTTGCGGCGATGCGCAATCTGCCGGCGACGCTCCGCGAGCAACTTGACCGCGAAGCGAGCATTGCTGGCCCCGCGGTGCGCACCGAGATCAAGGCGAAGGACGGTCGCACGCGCAAGCTGCTGCTGGAGCTGGCAGACGGGCGGCTGATCGAAACGGTGCTGATGTTGTATCCGGCCAGTGGCGAGAGTCGGGCGCGGGCGACGGTATGCGTCTCAACCCAGGCGGGCTGCGCCTATGGCTGCACCTTCTGCGCGACCGGTCAAATGGGCTTCGACCGCCATCTGACAGCGGGCGAGATCGTGGCGCAGGTGCTGCACTTTGCCCGCGAGTTACGGACACAGCCGTGGGTCGCACCGGATGGTGAGACGATCGATCGTGTCAGCAATCTCGTCTTCATGGGGATGGGCGAGCCGTTCCACAACTACGACAATACGCTGAAAGCGGTGCGCATCCTCAACATGCCAGAGGGGCTGAACATCGGCGCGCGCCACATGACCATCTCGACTGTGGGGCTGGTTCCCGGCATCCTGCGACTGGCCGAGGAGCCGTTGCAGGTCAATCTCGCGATTTCGCTCCACGCGCCGAATGATGCGATGCGGCTGCGGACGATGCCCGTGACGCGCAAATATCCCATCGCTCAGGTGCTCGATGCCTGTCGCGAATACGCCGGGCGCACCAACCGTCAGGTGACCTTCGAGTATGTCTTGCTCGCGGGCGTCAACGATGCGCCCGAACACGCGCGCGAACTAGCCGCGCTGCTGGTGCCGCTTCGCCAACTCTGTCATGTCAACCTGATTCCGGTGAATAAAACCGCCGCGAACTACGCCGTTCCGACGGGCGAGGCAATTCGTGCCTTCCGCGAAACGCTGCGCGCTGGTGGCGTCAGTAACAGCGTTCGGGCGGAGCGGGGCGACGACATAGCCGCCGCCTGTGGTCAACTCAGCACCCACGAGCGCCGCAAGCAATCCGCCGATTCGCTCGATGTGTAATACAGACACACAAATAGCCGCTCTCCCCTGGTGGAGGAGCGGCATGATTGCGGTCTAACCCGAACCCTAGTGTGGGCTTGCTACTTAGCTAGCCGGGGTTGTCTGGGCCTGCTGAGCGGCAGCCTGTCGCGCCTGAGCGGCAAGAGTGATCTTGCGCACCTTCGGCACCTTGACCATGGTGCGCAGACAGCGCGTGCAAATCTTGACGCGCTGCATCTCGCCATCGATCAGCAGGCGGCGGCTCTGCAGGTTGAGATTGAACCGGCGATTCGTCTTGCGGTTCGAGTGGCTGACGTTGTGCCCATACATGGGCTTCCGGTGGCAGACATCACAACGGGCGGACATAATCCTCCACCTTCACAGTTTCTATTCCGAACTTGAACATCCCAGATGTATTCCATCGCACGTCACGACCCGCTAACAAAACGCTGCCAGGCAGGTCTGAGCTTCACACAACCTGTTGACCACAGCGACACGCAATGGTATATCATTTCCACATGTGCCACGCCCCATCAGGCGCCTAAGCGCGCGGCTTATGACATATAAGGCGCTGCAGTGACGTGGCTATGCTCTGTCGGGATGATGAGCGACATCAGGCGAAAGCGCCGAAGGCACCAGGCTAGTATAGCATGAGGCCGTACTTTTGCGCAAGCACGGTAGGGCCATACGTGTTAGAATACCGTGCAACTATAATATAGTAGCGCGCTAACACATTTCAGGACATCGCCTGGTACCAGGCATGCGCTGTCGCGGTATATAGCGTGGCGTTTGTTGCGTTCACGTGTTTCGTAATGCTGGGGCGTCCCCGGCAATGAAGGTCAGGTACGATCATGTCGATGATGCATAGCGGGCCGGCTGGAGTAAATGCCACCCGCGTTTATCCCAAGGGCGAGGCGCCCGCGCCAGATGGCGCCGTTGAAGGCGAGTCCACTGAGCCCAATGGGAAGATCGAGGTGTCGTCGCGGGCGATTGCCACGGTTGCCGGGCGAGCCGTCGCGCAGTGTTACGGCGTCGTCGGCATTGCCGCCCGTCATCCGCGCTTCGCCACGGTCGAGACGCTTCCTCCGGAGCAATATGGGCGCGGCGTCGAGGTGCGCTTCGTGGAGGACCATGTTATCATCGATCTCTTTGTCGTGCTGGAGCATGGGCTGCGTATTAGCGAGATCGCGCACAACATCATGTCCAACGTGAAATTCGCGGTCGAGCGTACGCTGGGGCTGCCAGTGGTTCGCATCAACGTCAACGTGCAGGCGCTGCGCGTCAGCCGCGATTCGTAAGCAGGGTCCATATCGTTCCGCACGTACCAATGGAGGGCGAGTTGGGGCGCTGTCCCCCCGCAAGAATTATGGCTAAGAGCTTTTTCTCACGCTTCACCAGTTCGCGTCCGAAGCAGATTAGCGTCTTCGACGGTCAGGATTTGAAGCGTGCCGTGCTCGCGGGGCAAGCCTGGCTTGAACAGCACCGTGAGGCGATCAACGCGCTCAATGTCTTCCCGGTCCCCGACGGCGATACCGGCACCAATATGACACTCACGATGCGCGCGGCGACCAAAGACATCATCGACTCCCCCGAAACATCCGCCAGCGCTATCGCCGCTATCTTCTCACGCGGCGCGCTCATGGGCGCTCGCGGCAACTCTGGCGTCATCCTCTCGCAGATTCTGCGCGGCATCAGCAAGGGACTCGACAGCAAGACAACGTTTACCGCCGTAGACTTCGCCGCCGCGCTGCAGGAATCCGCCCGGCTGGCGTATAGCGCGGTCATCAAGCCTGTCGAGGGGACCATTCTGACGGTCATTCGCGAATGCGCCGAGGCCGCGCAGCAAAGCGCCGCCAATGGCTCGAACCTCTCGGCGATGCTCGGCGACACCGTCCGCGCGGCCCATGCTTCCGTTGCGCGCACACCTGATCTGCTGCCAACACTGAAACAGGCTGGTGTGGTCGACGCTGGCGGCCAGGGACTCGCCACGATTCTGGAGGGCGTCTGGCGCTATTCACGCGGCGAGTCGCTCACGATGTCCGCGCGCGAGCATCGCCAGGAAGCGGCGGAGGCGCAACAAAAGGGCATGGTGACCGTCGAAGAGGAGTTTGGCTACGAGGTGGTCTTCTTGCTGGAAGGCGATAATCTCGACGTTGATAGTATCCGCCAGACGATCATCGACATGGGTGGAGTCTCGACGGTGGTGGCGGGCGACAAAACACTGCTGAAGGTTCATACCCACACGCCAACGCCCGGCAAGATTCTAGACTACGGCGTTGGTCTGGGCAGCCTGCAGGACATCAACATCGAGAACCTCCAGGCGCAGAGTCTGCGCTACGCCGCTGAAAGCGCGCGTGAACGTGGCGTGGCAATGCCCGATACCGCGCGAGCCGTGGAATCTGCTACTCTCAACGGCCGTAGTGGTGGCGGCACGAGCGCCGCGGTGGCCACTCCGGTTGCGGCGCCACCCGCCGAGGAGTTGCGCACAGGCGACATCGGGACCGTTGCCGTAGCGGCTGGCGATGGCTGGGTTGAGCTGTTTCAGAGTCTTGGCGTCAGCAACATCGTGCCCGGTGGTCAGACGATGAATCCCAGCACCCAGGAATTGCTCGAAGCAGTGCAGCACTGCCCGGCGTCGAAGGTCATCTTGCTTCCGAATAACGGCAACGTTATCATGAGCGCGCGACAGGTGCCGGAACTGGCAAATGGCAAAGAGGTCTATGTCGTGCCCTCGGATTCGCTGCCGCAGGGCGTTGGCGCGTTGCTCGCGTTCAATTTCGAGGCCGATTTCCCGACGAACTGCCACGAAATGGAGCAGGCCAGCAAACGTGTTCAGACTGCCGAGATCACCCGTGCGGTGCGCACAGTGCAGATCGATGGCGTCAACGTGACCGAGGGAGACATCATCGGGCTGGTCAACAACCGTCTGGTGACGGCGGGAACCGATCGGCTGTCTGTGGTGCGCGATACCCTGACCCGTATGAACGTTGGCCAGTACGAGATCGTGACGCTTTATTCCGGTGACGGCATCACGTCGGCTACGGCGAGCGAGATGGCCCAACACATTAAGGGGTGGTTCCCGGCGCAGGAGATCGAGGTTGTCCGCGGTGGACAGCCGTATTATGACTACATCATCTCGGCGGAATGACCAGCGCGACGATGATGTATACGCCTATGTGTGCGTGAGAAAGCAGGATGGTGTGGCTGTACAGATAGTGGTTGATAGCACGGCGGATATCCCAGCGGATCGAGCGCGCGAGCTTGGCATCGAGGTCGTGCCGCTGACGGTCATGTTCGGCGACCAGTCATTCCGTGATGGTGTGGATCTCGACGGTGCGGCCTTCTATCAGAAACTGAGCAACAGTCCCGTCATGCCCACGACATCCACGCCCCCGCCCGCGCACTTCGAGGAATCGTATCGCAAATTGATCGGCAATGGCGCGACCGGCATTCTCAGCATTCATATCAGCGGTAAGCTCAGCGGCACCTACTCGGCGGCACGACAGGCGGCGGAGATGGTGTCTGGCGATACAGGAGTGCCCATCGAACTCGTCGACTCCGATACGGTCAGCGGCGGATTCGGCCTCCCTGCGGAGGTGGTGGCGCGCGAGGCACGTAATGGCGCTGACCTTGCTACCGTCAAGGCTCACGTCGAAAGTCTCTGCTCGCGGGTCCATATTTTCGCGCTCCTCGACACGCTGGAATTCTTGCAGCGCGGCGGCCGCATCGGGCGCGCTCGGGCGATGCTCGGCACGCTACTGAGTGTGAAACCGCTGCTCGAGGTCCGCGAGGGGCAGGTGTTGCCGCTGGAAAACGTGCGAACACGCAGCAAGGCGCTGGAGCGGATGGGTCAACTCGTGGCTAAACTTGGCGATCTTGAGATGCTGGCAGTTGTAGCATCAGACTCGGTCGTGGGGGACCAGTTCGTCAAGGTCGCGGAAGGCGTCTGGCATGGACCCATCGAGCAGTTCTCGCTCGGTCCGGTGGTAGGCACACACGCTGGCCCTGGCGCGGGCGGCATCGTGGCCATTACCCGCGCGTAGCCTCGCCAACTATGTAGTTGCAACGGCCATTCCTGCAGGAGCAGCCATGCCCGACTTCTTCACCCGCGCCGACGCCGAAGCAATGCTCCCGCGCATCACGCCGATGTTGCGGGAGATTCAGCGCTTGCGACAAGACCAGCGCGTGCACCAGCAGACGGTGGCTGCCGATCAGGCAAAGGTTCTCGGTAATGGGCATATGCCGCGGGAAGAGCTGCTCCAGCATCAGCATGATGGCGGTGAGGCCGAGGAGCGAATGGTCGAGATCGCCCATACACTGAGCGAGATGGGGGTGCTCCTCAAAGATCCCGACACTGGCCTGATAGACTTCCCGACATTGCGCGACGGTCACGAGGTCTATCTCTGCTGGCAACTGGGCGAGTCTCGCATCGGCTGGTGGCACGAAATCTCTGCCGGATTTCTCGGTCGTCAACCATTAGAAGACGACGAGTGACCGCGAGGCGTTTGTGAAACGACGTGACGACACGGTAGCGGATGGCCTGTACGCTACTTGCGTACGGTGAGCCAGCAGAGATCCCGCGGTTCTTTGATGCCAAGCACGTGGAATGGCACTTCAGGGCGGTGGGTGGCGTCGAGATGGCGGATGGCGGCATGACAATAGAAGCGGGCGGCTACAACATAGGCTTCCTCTAGTGTGGGGAAGGTGATCGTCAGGCTGCCCGCGAGCCGTGTGTAGTGGAAGCCATGGCGTACGAACCATGCGGGATCTTCCGGCCAGACAATGACGATGCGCCCGCCAGGACGTGTCACCCGCTGTAATTCGTCGAGACCGCGCTCGCCGCCACGCGCCTCCTGCATGCCAAACGCCGAACAGGCGATGACACTATCGACACTGTCGTCGGGCAGCGACACGCGACGAAACAGGCCGCGTATCAATTCGACGTTACGCAGGTCGGCGCCCGCGCATTTACTCTCCAGCAGATGCAGGAGTGGAGGCGCGGCGTCCATCGCATAGACCTTGCACGCTCGTCGTGCCAGCGGCAACGTGATCCTGCCCGCGCCCGCCCCGGCGTCGAGCACCACCGCACCGTCGACACGCGCCACATCGAGCGCGCCGAGATGCACCTTTTCGCCCGACGTCAATCGCTCATAGTCAACGGGCGTCTTCCAGTAGACCAGTTCCCAGAAAAGCTGCTCCACGACACTGTGGCGAGCTGCGTCTCGGTCGTCGCACCCAGTCACCTGCTGGCGGCTTCGTGCGAATGCTGCTCGGCTATCGGGCGCGAGCGCGTGCTCGATGCGTTCCGCGAGTCTGGAGAGGTCTGAATGCTCTTGTGGATCGCACATGCCAAAGGCACGCCCTGTCAGCGCTGGCGACACTGCGCCCGAGACATTGGCGATGACCTCGCGCAGGTGTGCCTCGTCGAAGGCGGCAAGATCGCCCAGTGTGAAGGCAGTTGTTGGCGCGATAGCCATAGCTGACTCCCTCGCAGCCCTCGTGGGCAGCGAACAAATGGTGGTGTGGACGCGCATATCAAAGAATCGTTGGCATCTGCTGTGCCACTAATCTTCTCCCGCGCAATGTCGCGTTCGGAAGCCAGCGTACATGGCCAGCGTCTTACAAGCGTTACGGCGGGCGTGACGAAATGGATGCATCAGAGATACAATCCCGCCGCACATTTCTATTGAAATGGCCTTCACCGATCGAGGAGTGTTGTCGTTATAGCGTGACGCGCCCGTTACCCGCGGGCATCGTGAAGCGCAAGAAACCGCCGTTGGCCAGCCGTGTGCAGACAACCGCGATGGTGTAATAGACGGCGAAGATTACTAGCCGTGCCAGCGTGCTGACCAGGAAATCGCTGACGGCAAGATGCGTGGCGCCGCTCGCGCCAAATCGCGCGATATCGGGCGGACCAGCGGCCCCGCCCCAGAGTGTCGCCTCGCCGAGTAACAGCGCGATCAGCACATCGGCGGCGATGCACGTGAGCGCCAGAATGGGTCCCAGCCGCCAGAAGCGACGGCTCATTTTCTCGCGTTTGGTCGATTTGACGCGCATCGTCGTCCAGACCGGCGGCGCGATGAAGAGCAGCGTCCGCACAATCAGGACGCCTGGAAAGAGCCAGAACGGCCACCACGCGATCGGAGCCAGACCGAGCAGTTGCCCGACGATAAATATCAGGGTACCCTCGATGATGGCCCTGCGCATGGTGGTCTTGCGAAACATCCCCTACCTCTTCCCGGTGGCGCGTACCCAATAGCTCGATTATAGCGCGACGGAGGTACACCCACTCAACCAGCTAGCCCTGCTCGTGCGAGCGAGTCAACTGCCGAAGCGCCAGCCGCCGTTCACGTGCAGCACCTCGCCCGTAACGAACGATGCTTCTGGTGAGGCGAGATACGCGACCGCGGCGGCAACATCGTCGGCACTGCCGGGGCGGCCGACGGGCGTCTCGGCGACAATGCCCTGGATACGCTCGTCCGACCATTCGCCCGTGAACTCTGTGCCCGCGATGAACCCTGGCACGATCGCATTGACGGCGATGCCGTCTTTGCTCAAATCACGTGCCAGTCCATGCGTCAGGCCAATCAATCCCGCTTTGGCGGCGGCATAGTCAATCGAACCGCCGCGCTGTCCGCCAGTGTAGGCTGCGATAGAGCTGATACTAATGATGCGGCCACCGGGACGCGCCAGATACGGCGCGACGGCAATAGACATGAGAAATGCGCCTGTCAGATTCGTGGCGAGCGTCTCATCCCAGTTCTTGGCCGCCTCTTCCATCGGCATGCTCGCGCGAACACCCATCGCGAACCCGGCGGCGTTGACCAGCACATCAATCTGTCCCCAGCGTTCCGCCACCATCGCCACGGTCGCGCTGACCTGTGCGCGCTGGCTGACGTCGAGCGGGTACCACGTCGCGGTCTTGCCGATGGCATCCGCCACCTCGCGGAGCGGCTGTTCGCGCCGCCCAAGGATAACGATATCATAGCCCTGGCGCGCAAGGTTTTCAGCAGTCGCGCGTCCGATGCCTGTACCGCCGCCCGTGATCAGCGCCACGCGCTTTCGTGCATCCGTCATAGCGCTCAATCCTTTCCATCACCCCGCCTCAACGCCAGCGCCAGCGCCAGCAGGCGAGCATCAGCGCAGCCAGTCTTCGTCGTCGCCCAACTCAACGGGACGCGAATCCCATGGATGGAAGCCACTGCTCGACGCGGCGGGATCGAACCCAGCACGCGAGGCGACCGGCGGCATATCTGGCATCGTCGGGTCCACCATCCCTGGTGGAATTGGCATCGTTGGGATGTTGGCGACGCGCTGGTTGGCTTGATTCGCCTTACTGACCACCGGCGAGCCGATACCCATCATCGCGAGGAACTGCGCGGCATAGGCATGTGGGTTGGCGGCATAATCGACGAAGGCGCGGGCGCGGTTGGTGATCGCCTGCCAGCTTTGGCGGTCCACCAGCACACGCGGCACCAGCAACGTGCCGAGCGCGAGGCTGCGAATCGGCAGTTCGAGATATTCGACCATATGCTCGGCGGAGAACCCGCCCGATATTTGCAGGCTCATGTGCGTCAACTGGCGCAGCAACGCCCGCACATACATTGGCCCGCCCAGCGCCTCCGCGGGGAAGAGCTTCACCATCTCGGCTCCAGCCCGTTGCGCGGCGATGATCTCCGAGGGCGTAAGCGCCCCCAGCACACAGGCGATGCTGGCCTCCTGACAGATCAGCGCAATTTCGGGATTAAAGACCGGCGAGGCGATGAACCGTGCCCCAGCCGCGATCGCATCCCGCGTCTGTTTGCCGTCGAGCACAGCGCCCGCGCCAACCAGCACATCCTGTCGCCCTGCCAGATGGGTCAAAATCTCTTTCGCGCCCGGAATGGTCAGCGATACTTCGATGGTGGTGACACCGCCCGCTGCCAGTGCGTCCACCACACTCAACGCCTGTGTCGCCGTCTCGGTGCGCACTTCGGCCGAAATCCGCCTACGGCTCATCAGCGATATTACTTCGCGCGGAATCATCGAATCTCGTCCCCCTCAGTGTTGATACCGACGACATTGCGCCAGCCGCTGCCCTTGTTTCCCGCGCACGATATACTGTTCGCACGGCTACAGGCGATAACGCTACCACCATCCTATCACGCTCGGCCTCGTGACGCTGTAGAACAAGTTTTCCACATTTCCGAAAAGCTATCCACATTCCTGGTGGATACAGCAGTTGGCAGTGGCAGAGACGCGCCCTCTGGCCGAACGGGCTACGGGTCTGGTCGCCGGGTGACTGTAACCCAGCACGGAATATGCCTATGAACTGCTGACCTTGACAGGTACTTATGGTCGCCTCTATACTCTGAGATGACGAGACTTGAAACTCAGCAGTCTGTTAGTTGGAGACGCTGTAGATGGTATGCCGCCGTGGCGTTTGCTGGTACTGGTATTGGTATAGCCCTCCGACTTGACGGAAGGGCCGCACGGCATGGCGGCAGCTACGGTCCACGGCAGGTCGGAGGGAAAAGCAGAGGGAGAGCGCCTCTGCTTTTTTGTTGCTCGCGACCCTGCCGCCAGCGATTTCGTTAGTCGCGGGCTTCCGGATTCCCGGCGACCTCGCCAATTGCTCTGACGTGTAGCAATGTGCGAGCGGCGCGAATGGCGCGCCACACCGGAAGTGAGGGATAGTCGAATGGTGGTTGTGCTACGAGAGGATGCCTCGGCGGAGGAACGCCAGGCCGTCGAAGATGTGCTGGCAAACGCTGGGATCGTGTCGGCGGCTGTTCGCTGGGCGGAGCATGACCTGTATATCCTGGAGGCGGCGCTTTCGTCGTCCCTTCAGCAATCGCTTGTAGCGCTCCCCGCTGTGGAGCGGGTGGTTGCGGTGAAGTTGCCGTATGTCCTCGCCAGCCGCGAACTGCATCCCGAAAAGTCGCTGGTGCGGGTGGGACATGCCGTCTTTGGCGCTGCCGAGCCGGTGCTGATCGCCGGGCCGTGCTCGGTGGAGGGCGAAAAGCAGATCATCGAGGCCGCCGAAGCTGCCGCGGCCGCTGGGGCGCATGTGCTGCGTGGTGGCGCGTTCAAGCCGCGCACGTCTCCCTACAGCTTTCAGGGTCTGGGACTCGACGGCGTCCGGATGCTTGCGGAGGCGGGCGCGCGTGTTGGGCTGCCTGTCGTCACCGAGGTGATGGAGCCAACTATGGCCGAAGTCGTCGCCGAACACGCCGATATGCTTCAGGTGGGCAGCCGCAACATGCAGAACTTCCCGCTCTTGCGCGCCGTTGGCCGGACGGGTCGCCCCATCATGCTGAAGCGCGGATTCGCCTCGACGCTGGACGAGTGGCTGCTGGCGGCGGAATACATCCTCGCGGAAGGCAATCCGCATGTCGTGCTCTGCGAGCGCGGTATTCGCGGCTTCGATACGCACACCCGCAACGTGCTCGACCTCGCCTGTGTGCCGCTGCTAGGCCGTCTGACTCATCTGCCAATCATCGTGGACCCCAGCCACGCGACGGGCCACCGCGATCTGGTGCTGCCGATGGGCGTGGCCGCCATTGCCGCGGGCGCCGACGGGCTGATGGTGGAAATGCACCCGCATCCCGACGCCGCGCTCTCCGACGCTGCCCAGACGATCGACGCCGCGACCCTGCGCGCGCTCGCCACCCAGGCGCATAGCGTCCGCGCCGCGCTGCTGCCGGCGAATACCCGTGACGAATCGGTCACGTCCCCGACGGTGCCGCTCCAGCCAGCGACCCGGGTAGGCTAACCCGCCCGGATGCTGTAGAATGCCCGTGTACCGACAACGACGTCGGCGCATCGGAGCAGCATAGCAGGAGCAAACAGGCATGGACGAGAACGAGGGAAGCGGGGAGCCAAGCGCACAAGCGCCACGCAAGAAGAAATTATCCCCAATCGAAATCTCGACGCTTACTCTATTTGCAGTGTCAACCATAGGCATTTATATGGTTTTGGGCTTCAAAGGGCTGAGTACCCGCAAAGGTATGCACAATCCGATATT
>DAHUXT010000101.1 GCA_027307065.1 Ktedonobacteria bacterium | reverse complement strand
GAACGGGTGTTGGCGATATCTGAACGATATCCTGTTTGGCGGCGGACTGTGTGGGAGTTCTCGTTGGATGCGCGACAGACGCCCCGCCAGCGCTGCACGCCGTCACCAGCAGCATAAGGAGCAGCGGTAACCCGGTGCGCACCATGCTACGTGTGATGGAATGATCGCGTGTTCGCTCGCGTCGTTTTCGCATATCCATTGTGGCGCCCCCTGGGTACTTCGCATTCCAGACCGGGATGGGAACATCTCTGCTCATTGCAACGGGCGAATCGGTCATCCGAAACGCGTCAATGGCATGAAAGCGCATGCTGAGGGCAACGTTGCCCCTCATAGAAGTATGACGAGGCTGCTGGGCCGTTATGTTCCCGTCCAGCATCACTCTTTGAACACACTATCGCGCGGCGGCACATTGCGGAGACATGGCTGTGATAGGAAGTCTATCGCGCCACATGCCGGATGTAGAGGGTGATGCCATTGAGGATGAATTGTAGCGCGACCGCGGCCAGCAAGATGCCCAGTACCCGCGAGAGCACCAGGATTCCGGTCGTGCCGATGCGTTTCTGAATCTGCGCGCTGATCAGCATGGTCGCCAGTGATGACGCCAGCGTGAGAATCGCCGCGATAGCGACGAGCGAGAGCTGTATGGGGTCCGATCCGGCGTTGCCGACGAGCAGAATAATCGTGGTGATGGTGCCCGGCCCTGCAATCATAGGAATTGCCAGTGGGAAGACCGAGACGTCTTCGCGGGTGCGCGCCTCGCGCGCCTCGCGCCGTGTCTCGCGGGTGCCGGATTGGCGTCCGAAGAGCATATCGAAGGCGACGAGAAAGAGGAGCGCGCCACCAGCAATGCTGAACGCCTCTGAGGTAACGCCGAGCGACGCGAAGATGAACTGCCCAAAGACGCCAAAAACCGCGATCACGATGCCCGCGATGATCGTTGCGCGGAATATAACCAGCGTGCGCTCAGGCGGGGTCATTCCGGTGGTGAGCGCCAGCACCACCGGCACCAACCCCACCGGATCGACAATCGTGAAGAGCGCCACCAGCGCTTTGACGAAGAACGTTACCATACAGACGATTATACCATCGCCTATGGCTCCGCGCCCCAGTCACTACGGTGTTAGCGCCCTCTAAAGAGCCGCGCCAGCCAGCGCCGCCGTAAACTCCGCCAGGCGCGCCGCCGCCTCATCCAGCGCGGGGAGCGCCAGCATATGCGTGCCCAGTGTGCCGTCGCCCGGCAAATCGTCGGCCTGCGCCAGCAGGTCATTCAGAATGGCCTCTTGCTCGACGGCTGATGTGCCGGCGGGCGCGTAGAGCATGCTGGTGGCCAGCCGCAACCGCAGCGCGTCGGGCGATTCGCCAAAGTCAATGGCGGGCAGCGTCGCGACATCCCAGTGCTCAAGAAGGTGCGTCGCCAGTTCGGTCGAAGTGCTGACCCCTCGGTGGGCGAGTTGCTCGCGCCAGGGAGCGAAATCCGGGTAGAGGTAGAATGCCCCCGCTGGTCGCGGGCAGAGTGCCCCAGCCGCCGTGAGCGCCGCGTGCAGACGGGCGACGGCGTGGGCATGCACCTGCGCCGAGCGACGCACATAGCGCTCCATCTCGGCATCGTAGGTGAACGCGGCGATGGCAGCCTGTTGCAACGGTGTCGCCGCCGACGACCACAGCTCACTCGCCAGCGAGCGCACCGCCGCCATCAGTCGCTCGCCCTCAGACGTCGCCGGCAATGCCACATATCCCAGCCGCCAGCCGCCAGCGGAAAACGCCTTCGACATGCCACCAGTGACGACAGTCCCTTCCGGGTAGAACTGCGCGGGTGAGGTATGCGGACGCCAGCCGTGCGCCAGTTCGGCGTAGATTTCATCGCTGACGATCGTGATGCCTTCGCCACGTGCCCAGGTCGCTATCTTCTCGGCGTCGGTCGCGGCGAACATGCCGCCCGTCGGGTTGCTTGGCGTATTGACCACCAGCACTCGTGGATCGCCACCAGTTGAACGGGCAGCCTGCAGGGCATCGTCGAGTCCCTCGCGTGTGAGCCGGTGGTTATCACCTGGGTCGGTCGCCACGCGATAGACATTCTTTCCGGCAAGGCGTGCCTGGGGCGCATAGCTGACCCACGATGGTGTCGGAATCAACGCGTCGCCCGCGAGCACGCACATCAACACGTAGAGCATTGGTTTGCTGCCAGGGCCGACGGCGACGGTTGCCGGGGTAGCGGTCAGCGCGCGTGTGCGGGTCAGATAGGACGCGATGGCGGCGCGCAATGCGGGCAGACCAAGCACCGGCGCATATTCGGTGCGGGTAGCGGCGCGGGCGAGCGCTTCCCGTAGCGCTACGGGCAGCGGAAACGACGCCTCACCGAAGCCGAGATGAATCGTCCGCTGGCCAGCGGCGCGGCGAGCGGCGACTGCCTCGGTCATGCGCAATGTCGCGGAGACCGGCGCGTCGGCGGCATTCGCGTTCAGCGCGAGCGGCGCGGAGGATGCTCTACGCGGCGGCTGGTGAACCTGAGAACTCATCGTGGAAGCCTCCATCATGGCATGCACCTATCGCAGCGTGAAGCGAATGACAATAGCGCAGTTTACGTATGGCGCGCTGTCGAAACCTGCGTTCTGGGCGCGTGTCATGTTCCAGTGTACACCTCCTGTGTACATCTCCTGTGGAAACCCGCAAAGCAATCTGCGCCCGCAAAGCATTGCCGTTCGCTTGGCATCCAGTGGTCTCCCATGTTTCCACGTATTTCGGTCGTCACAAATTCGAGGCTGACGAATTCATCTCTGTGAGATTTGCACAGGATGTGGCGTAATACACAGTAAACCCTCCAACCTCTGTAATACCAGAGTAGGGAACCGGTCTGCCGCACGGTGATCGGTTGACAGGGTTTGGTATTTTTGTCGCACAGCTTCCAAGATGTTGGGGGCAACAGACTCTACGGTAGTGGACCAGTGGAGGAGCAGAAGGCGTATGCAGCACTCCGGTGTGAAACGAATCCTGGCGCGCGGCGTATTTGTGGCGGTCGCGCTCTCGTCGCTGGGCCTGGCGGCCTGTGGTGCCAATGGCGGCAGCAGCGGCAACAAGGCTCTGAAGATCGGAACGGACTTCCCCGTATCGGGCACTGATGCCGCGGTGACATTGCCTGCCCAGTATGGCGTGCAGTTGGCCGTTCAGCAGAACAAAGACCTCGGCAATGGCTACACCCTCAGTGAGGTCGACAAGAACGACGAAGGTACCAGTGGCGCCGACCCCTCGATTGGCGCGTCCAACATTCAGCAGTTGATCTCCGATTCCGCAGTCATGGCAATCGTTGGCCCATTCAATAGCGGTGTTGCCAAGCAAGAGATTCCGATCGTCAATAAATCCACGATCGTCCTCATCAGCCCGACCAACACTAATCCAGGTCTGACCAAGAGAGAGTTCGCGGATGCGAACGGCGTCAACTTCGACCTGCTGCATCCGGCTGGCAAGCCAGAGTCTTACTTCCGCCTTCCGGGCACCGACGACGTGCAGGGCAAGGTGAACGCTGACATCGCGCTCGCCGCTCCGATCAGCGCGACGACTGCCTATGTCGTAGACGACAGCACGACGTATGGCAAGGGCATCGCCACGCAGTTCACCAAAGAGTTTACCGCCAAGGGCGGCACGATTGTTGGCAGCACCTCGATCACCCCTGATCAGGTGAGCAACCTGCCGCAGCTGGCGACCACCATCGTCGGCAAGAATCCTGGCGTCGTCTACTACGGTGGTGTGACGTCTGGCGGCGGCGGCGCGCTGAAGAAAGACCTCGTCGAAAAGGGCGGCAACATGGCGATGGTTGGTGGCGACGGTATCGCCGACGACCCGGCCTGGCTCGTCACGGCTGGCGCTGCCGCTGTGAACACCTACGGCACCGTCGCAGCCCCTGACATCTCCGGCTTGACTTCGGCGGTCGCGCAGAAGTTCATCACGGATTACAAGGCTGCCTTCCCTGGCAAAGACCTCCTGCCGTACAGCGCCTCTGCCTATGACGCTGCCATGATCGAGATCACGGCCATCAAGAACCTGATCAAGGCTGGCAAGACCGTCACGCGCGCCGCGGTGCGCGACGAGGTGGCGGGCATCTCGTACGACGGCGTTACCGGACACATCTCATTCGACGCCAATGGCGACAATGCCGGCGCTAAAGTCTTTAGCGTCTACAGCGTTGGCAGCGATGGCAAGTGGAAATTCGCGCAACTTGTCAACGGATAACCCCTTGCAAGTGAAAGTTGCGTAGAAATTTCGACGGAGCAGGCTTCATCTGAGGCCTGCTCCGTGCTATACTCGCCATACCTGTATCGCGATGTCCCCCGGAAGGAGGCAGGCCATGCATTTGCTGATCCTGGCTGACGTGAGTGGAACTGGCCAATTCTTTCAGCAGATTGAAAACGGCATTACGCTCGGAGCCATGTACGCGCTGGTAGCGCTTGGGTATACGCTGGTATACGGCATCATCGAGCTGATCAACTTCGCGCACGGTGATGTCTTCATGTGGAGCACGATGGTTACTCTCGTGGTTGTCCAGGCGCTACACATTTCCGGCGCGCTTGGTGGCATGCAACTAGTGGGGGTAATTCTCCTTCTCATCGTCATCGGCGTGGTCGTCTCCGCCACATTGAACGTCACCATCGAGCGCGTGCTCTATCGGCCGCTACGACGAGCGCCTCGTCTCGCGCCGCTGATCGCCGCCATTGGCGCATCATTCATTCTTGAGAACGTCGCCCAGCTCTGGCGCGGGAGCAGCTTCACCGCTTTCCCGGGAATCTTCCCCACTGGGAAGGGCTATGGCCTCTCGCTTGGCTCGGTCACTATCAACTACCTTGATATCTTTATCGTCGTGCTCGCCGTTGGGCTGATGGTGGGCCTCGACCGTCTCATTCGCCTGACCCGCCTGGGCAAGGCTATGCGAGCGACGGCGCAGGATCCTGAGGCGGCCGCGTTGATGGGGGTGAACATCGACCGCACGATTGTCGCAACATTCTTGATCGGCGGAGCGCTGGCGGGCGCGACCGGCGTGCTTTATAACCTCTACATTGGTCAGGTCTGGTTCCTGACGGGCTTCCAGCTTGGCCTGATCGCCTTCACCGCGGCGGTGCTCGGAGGCATAGGCAATGTCAACGGCGCTGTGCTTGGGGGCTTTCTGATCGGGGTCATCAACTCGCTTGCCATTCAATACGTTTCGCACGGTCTCCAGTGGAGTAATGCGATCGTCTTTGCGATTCTGGTGCTCATTCTGGTCTTCCGGCCATCGGGGCTGCTTGGCCAGCGGGTTCCAGACAAAGTATAGGAGGCTGCGGAGATGTCCCAACAGGCTACCAAACAGCAGCAATCCTGGCGCGCGAACTTGCAGTCACAGTTGGACGACACGAAGGTCGCTGGGCGCTCCTTGCGGTGGTATCTCACCGGTTGGCGCGCGGGTGTCTTCTGGTTGGTCATCGCCGCGCTTGTTCCGTTCCTGCTGGATACCAGTCTCCAGGTGACCGCGATTACCATCGCCATCTATGTGATGCTGGCGCTCGGCCTCAACATCGTGGTGGGTTATGCTGGGCTGCTTGACCTCGGCTACGTCGCCTTCTATGTGATTGGCGCCTATACGATGGCTGCTGGCTCCTTCGGGTTTATCCAGCAGGCCAGTGGTGCAACGACGAAGATTCCTGTCTTCCCTTTCTGGGCGCTGCTGCCCGTAGGGGCTATTCTCGCTGGGTTCTTCGGTGCATTGCTGGGCGCGCCAACGCTGCGGTTGCGCGGTGACTATCTGGCCAATGTCACGCTGGGTTTCGGCGAAATCGTGCCGATCGTCTTCAACAACCTGCCCTACTTCTACGGCCCGGTGGGCATTAGTTCGAATCCTCCAGACGATATCGGACCGATCGTGTTCAGCGACCCGACGAATCCAGCGCCGTTCTATTACCTGGCGTTGGTCATCGTTGTGCTGATCATTCTGGCGGTGCTCTCGCTGCGGGAATCGAGCCTGGGGCGCGCATGGGTAGCCATACGCGAAGACGAGACGGCGGCGGCGGCATCTGGCGTGAATCTGGTGCGCACGAAGCTGCTGGCATTTGCTCTGGGCGCGACGATTGGCGGTATCGGCGGAGTCATGAACGCCGCCTTCACCACATCGATCACGCCAAAAGACTTCAGCTTCAATATCTCGATCACCATCGTGATCATGGTGGTGTTGGGTGGTCTCGGCAGCGTGCCAGGCGTCATTCTCGGCGCGATCCTGCTGCGCTTCTTCGATGTGTATCTGCTCGGTCAGGTCAACGAATACATCCACGGCACCTTGCATTTGTTCACCTCAATCGACTTCAACACCTCGAAGTATCTGATCTACGGCCTGATTCTGGTGGCGATGATTCTGCTGCGACCACAGGGGTTGATTCCGAATCGGAGACGCGCCCGTGAATTGCACGGTGAAGGTGTCGCATCTGAATCACTCTCCGCGATCGGCACCGTGGAGCGCGAAGAGTTTGGCGAGACAATAGGTGGCTCTGGCTCCGAAGATGATACGGCATATACCGGCGCTGGCTCCGATGCGCAGGGACGGGAGGACTGACCTATGGCACAGGAAACACCCGTTCAATCGGGGCAACCAGCGACTTCGGCGAATCCGCTGCTCTCGGTGAAGGGACTGACCATTCGTTTCGGCGGCCTGACCGCGGTGGATAGCGTAGATTTTGAGGTGCTTCCGGGGCAGATCTATAGCATCATTGGACCCAACGGCGCGGGCAAAACGACCGTGTTCAACGTGATTACTGGCATCTACAAGCCGACCGAGGGCCAGATTCTCTTCGACGGCCGGAGCGTCGCGGGGCTGACGCCGGATGCTGTGCTTGGGCGAGGCATCGCGCGCACCTTCCAGAACATTCGCCTCTTCAACAATATGTCGGTGCTGGAGAACGTGCTGGTCGGTCAGCACGTGAAATTCCCGCATGATCTGGCGTCGCTCACGTTCAAGCTGCCGAATTACCGCCGCGCCGAACGCCGTGCCCATGAACGCGCGCAGGAACTGCTCCAGTTCTTTGGCAAATCGCTCGTCGACCGGCAGGACGAACTGGCCTCCAGCCTCTCCTACGCCGAACGGCGGCGCGTCGAGATTTCGCGGGCGCTTGGCTCATCGCCGAAGCTGCTGCTGCTTGACGAGCCGACCGCTGGCATGAACGACGCCGAGACCGCCGAGGCAATCCGCTATATCCAGCGGCTTCGTTCCGAGTACGGGCTTACCATTCTGCTGATCGAACACAAGCTTCAGGTGACGATGGGCATCTCAGATCGCATCGCCGTGCTCGACTACGGCAAAAAGATCGCGGAAGGCACTCCTGCCGAGGTGCAGCGCGATGAGCGGGTCATCGAGGCCTATCTTGGGCGAAAGGCGACGGTGGAGTAGCTATGTTGGAATTACAGGGCGTAGACGCCTTTTACGGCCCAAGCCAGGTGTTGACGGATGTCTCGATCAAGGTCAACCAGGGCGAGATTGTCTGCCTGCTCGGGGCCAACGCTGCGGGCAAGACCACGACCATGAAGACGATCTTCGGCATCGTGCGGCCGCGACGCGGGATCGTGAGCTTCGAGGGTGCCCAGATCAGCGGAACCAGCACCGACAATGTCATTAGCAAGGGGTTGGCGCTGGTTCCGGAGGGGCGACGTGTCTTCTCGCGCATGTCGGTTCACGAAAATCTGGAGATGGGCGCCTACATGCGCAACAGTCGCGCCGAGCGTGAGCAGGATATCGAGCTGGTCTATACCCTCTTCCCTCGGCTCAAAGAGCGTGACAAACAAATCAGCGGCACCATGTCTGGTGGCGAGCAGCAGATGCTTGCCATTGGCCGTGCGCTGATGTCGCGGCCGCGGCTGATGTGCATGGACGAGCCGTCGATGGGACTCTCGCCCATTCTGGTGCAGACGGTCTTTGACACCATCCAGGAGATTCGTAAGCAGGGTGTCACCATCTTTGTCGTCGAACAGAACGCTTTCATGGCGCTCAACGTCGCCGACCGGGGGTATGTGTTGCAGCAGGGGCATATCGTGCTGACTGACACCGCGAAGAACCTGCTGAATAACGATCTCGTCCGCAGCGCCTATCTGGGTGGCTAGCATATCCCACGCCAAAAAAGTCGTCTTTCTTGGCGATAGTCTGACCGAGGGCGTTGATGGCGCCTCATATCTGCGTGCGCTAGGCGCACTCCTTGCCAGCGATGGGCGGCTCCCTCCAATAGACCTGATCAATGCGGGCCAGGGCGGCGATACGGTGCTCAACCTGGCTCGCCGCGTCTCGCGTGATGTTGTGCCACACGCGCCCGATTCGGTGGTGGTCTTTATCGGCGTCAACGATTGCCGTACCTGGTATGTCCGCCGCTCGCCGCCATCACTGGCTACCGTCCGGTCGGGATACTACTTCTTGCGGCGCAAAGGCGTCTGGCGCGCGATAACACCGCAACGGTTCGAGCACGGTCTACGGGCGCTCGTGGATGACCTGCGGGCGCAGACTCAGGCGCGCATCGCGCTCTGCACCCCGGCGACCGCGAGCGAATCGCGAGATCCGCGCGCCGAACGCATGCTGGACCAGTATGCCGACGCGGTGCGGCAGGTAGCGCGTGAGCGGGACTGCGCCCTCATTGACGTGCGCGCCGCTATGCTGGAGGCCATTGGCCAGAGAAGGGCCACTGCGACGAGCGGCTTGCGGCTGACCATCGATGGCGTCCACCTCAGCGATGGTGGCGCTCAGCTCGTCGCCGACGTGTTTCATGATTGGCTGCTCACCCAGTTTCCTTCGCCGGACTCGGTGTGAGCATCGTGCTGGCGCAGGTCGCGCCCACCGATCTGCAAGCGTGTTCTCCCCAGTGTGCCGCCTGTCGTTCGTGCGATAATCCAAAGAGGGCTGTTGCACCGGCGAGAGCGAATCCCAACCGGCAG
Source organism: Ktedonobacteria bacterium (assembly GCA_027307065.1). Classification (GTDB taxonomy): domain Bacteria; phylum Chloroflexota; class Ktedonobacteria; order Ktedonobacterales; family JADMIN01; genus DAHUXT01. Next base: position 3,055 of record DAHUXT010000101.1, on the reverse strand, counting down.
CGGCCCACGCTCAGGTCGCCCAGGCGTCGTCGTGCTCGTTGGATCAATCACTCTTCCTTGAGATACTCCAGCACCGCCTGGGCCGCCTTTTCGCCGCTGGAGATGGCGCCGTGGATGCTGCTCGACTCGGTGTATTCGCCCGCAAGAAAGAGGCCCTTCGTCGGCAGAGTGTTCTGCGGGAGCGTGGCGAAGATGCCCGGCGACTGCTTGAACTGGGTAAAGCGAATGCGGTAGAAGCCAACTTGGCGCAATGTGGAGAGATCTTTGCCGGGGAACCACGGCGCCATCTCCTCGCGGCAGCGCGCGATCAGCTCGGCATCGCCCAGCTCTGGCGTTCCTGGCACGGTGACCGAGAGCAGGTGCTGTCCCTTCGGCGCATAGGCGGGCGAGACGTTGCTGATCGCGTGGTTGACGAAGGCATCGGGGTTGGCATTGAGCAGCAGCTTTGGGCCGTTGTAGAGGCTCTGCGTCGTGGCAAAGTAGATGCAAACACACGATTGGCCGCCAATTGGCTCGTCGTTGCCGGTCAAGCGCGACGCATTCGGCAGATCGGTGGCCAGCACGACCGCCTCGCCCTGCATCTCTTCGCCGCCCGTCAACGTGACGCCCACGGCGCGATCGTCGGCTTCGACAATGCCTTCGACACGCGTCTCAAGCCGCAGTGCGCTCGCCGGAATCTTGGCCGCGAGTTGCGCGGCTATCTCGCCCATGCCACTCTCCGGAATGATCGTCTTGCCGCTCGCCAGCATTTTGACGACGAAGAGCATCATACGCGCGCTGGTTTCGAGCGACCGGTCGAAGAAGATGCCGCCAAAGAATGGCCGCGCGAAATGCTCGATGAATCCTTTCTCCGCGAAATGGCGGCGGCGCAGTTCATCGTGGATGGAGGAGTCGCCTGTCTTGAGACCGCGCAATTTGCCGTGCATGAGCGATTCGATCGAATGGCGGCGCGCGAAACGGCGAAGACGACGAGTGCGCAACTTATCGCCAAAGGTCAACAGCGGATTCGAGAGGTTCACGCGGAGGGCAAGCGCGCGATTGCTCAGTTCGTGCCATTTGCCGTCGCGAATCAGCACAGCGCCTGGCGCGATGGTGCGCGGACGAAGTGCCTTGAGGTCGAGTTGGCGCTGCGCGGCGGGATAGGCCGTGAACAACACCTGAAATCCGCGATCCAGCAGAAAGCCGTCGGCGCTGGCATCCGTTCGCACGCGCCCACCGATGCGATCCGACGCTTCCAAAATGCGGACGTCGTGTCCCGCCTCGACCAGCACCTTAGCGCATGTAAGCCCGGCCAGCCCCGAGCCAACCACTAGAATCATCTCGCCTCCGTGTCAATTATAGTGTTGCCCCTACGCGCGCACACGTCATCGATACCGTAACGCGCTACGTCTGGTGTCCATTGTGTCCTGGTTCCGACGGCCAGAGCGTGTCATCGCCCAAGACAGGTGCGCCGCAGACGCCACAGCGGTCTGAGCCAGGGATGAGCGCCGCGCCACAGGAGAGACAACGTTCACCCGTCTCGGCGATGAATCCAGAGATGCCCGGAACCGTCGGCGCGACAGATTCCGATGGGATACCTTCCGGCGTCGTTGGCGCGTCGTATGAGTTGTAGGGCGAGGGCACATGGCTACCGCATGCGCCACAGAACTGCGCTCCCTCGGCAAGTGGCGAGCCACAGACCGGGCAGAAACCCCCGTGGACATCAGACCCTTCACTCATAGCATGTTCCCTCGTGGCGCTGCTCACCATACCTCACCACAATGGATTGATGACCAGCCCTGTAATCAGCTTCGGATAGAAGTAGGTGGACTTCTGTGGCATCCGGTCGCCCGCTCGTGCTACGTCGCGGATGGCCGCCGGGGGTGTCGCGTTGAGCAGCACCGCCAGTTGCGCCTCGCCCGACTGTACCGCGGCAGCGGCTGTTTCGGCATCACGCGTGTAGCTGATGTGTTCGCCCGCGCGCACGGCATCGGGTGTCACCCCAAGCGCGCTATCGAGCACCAGCGCGTGCAACACCGCGACGTCAAGCGTGCGCCAGGCATCCGACGTGCCAGCGTCTTCGCCTTCGACATCCTGCATTGCCGTGTGCCCTATCCCCGTCAGGCGCTCCAACCGCACATCCCCTGGCCGCACCAGCACGAATGCTGTTCCCGATTCCCCAGCCGTGGCGAGCGCCTGAACCCAGGCGTTGCTATCGCCGGACAGCGGCTCGGAGGTGAAGTACGCCGCGAGCGTCTCGTCGAGCGCGGCGAGCCGGGTAGCATCCAGATCACGCAGCATGCGGTGGGTCGGCAGCACCGCAAGTCCTGGATCTTCGAGCGCTGAAAGCCCCATCAGCGTGAAATTCACCGCGTCATCGTCGCTCAGATCGGGGCGCGTGGCGCGTACCTCTTCGCGGTAGGTAAGCGCCGTCTCGTACCGGTGGTGGCCGTCGGCGATGTAAAGCTGTCTCTCGGCGAAGAATTCGGCAACCTTCGCGGCAATCTCGTCATTCCGAACGACCCAGAGGCGATGCTCTTCGCCCGTATCATCGTGGAACGCGGCCAGTGGTGGTGTGCTTCGTATCGTCTCCAGCGGAGCCGCCAGCACGCCATCTGGATCGTCGTAGAGCGACATGATGGGGCTGAGCGTGGCAGCACAGGCGCGCGTCAGCTTCAGCCGGTCGTCTTTCGGCTTGCTCAGGGTGCGCTCATGCGGCAGGATTACCCCGGCATCCCATGGCTCCAACCCTACCCGTGCCAGCAGACTGGTGCGCGCATAGGGCTTGCCGCCGCTGCTGAATCGCTGCTCATACAGATAGAGTGAGGGCTCGTCCTGCCGCAGCACGCCCGCCCGCCGCCATTCGGCGAAGGTGGCCGCCGCGCGAGTGTAGCGGTTGTTCAGGTCGTCGTCGCCTCGCTCATCGCGCCCAAGTTCCAGTCTGATGATATTGTGCGGATCACGCTCGTAGTAGCGCGCCTGCGCCTCTGGCGAGATCACGTCGTAGGGTGGAGTCACCAGCGCGGCGAGACGTCCCTCGTCGGCGTAGCGTAAACCTGGTAGCGGCCTCACCTCG
>DAHUXT010000100.1 GCA_027307065.1 Ktedonobacteria bacterium | reverse complement strand
GACGGCGAGCACAATATCGTCGTTATCCAAAATTGGCTTGCGGATATAGTCCGCCGCGCCAATCTGCATTGCCTTTACGACCAGCGCCCCAGATTCTCGGCTCGTAATGATGATTACTGGTGTCTCGATGCCCTGCTCGAGCATCGTCTGCAGGGTCTGCATGCCGTCGGACCCTGGCATGCCAATGTCCAAAAGCACGATATCAGGGCGTGTCTTATTGGCCAGCGCCACCTTTTCCAGTACTTCGCGTCCGTTGCTGGCCTGGTCGATGGCATAGCCCTCGGCCTGGAGCACCTGCGCGAGGACATCGCGCATTTGCTCTTCGTCGTCCGCCACCAACACGCGCGCATTGTACCGTGGTGTATCGCTGTCTGACTGCTTGCGTCGCTCAGCCACGCTGAGATATCCCTTCCAGTTGCATCGATATAAGCTCTGGTCCTAATAGCCTGTCAAATAGCAGTACGCGCGATTACCTTGAAAAGTGACATACCTGGCACCAGAAGTTGCCGAATGCGTCAGGAGCGCTTCTGGGCCGCCGCTAGAGCTCCTATGACGCGGCGGCGGGTCGTCGGAGCGGTAGGCTCACACTAAATATCGCTCCTTGAATCCGGTTTTCTCCGCCGCGATTCCTGACTTTCAGTGTACCATGATGCTCCGCTATGATGCCACGTGTGATATAGAGCCCAAGGCCGCTGCCGCTGACGTCCGCCTCGTGCGTTCCCCGAATGAACGGATCAAAGATGCGCTTCATGTCCGCGTCGGAGATGCCCGCACCATAATCGCCGACAGTAATGGCGACGTCGTCGTCGTGCACTTCGAGGCCAACGTCGATCGCACCGCCTTCGACCGAATATTTGACTGCGTTATCGATGAGATTGCGCACTGCCTGGACAATGCGATCTCGGTCCGCGTCAATCGTGACAGGAGCATTGGGGCGATCGAAGGTGAAGTGACGCTCGCGCACCGAGGACGCAAACTGGTCGACAAGTTCGCCAACAGCTGCGATCAGGTCGAACGGCTCCGTCCGCAGCGAGAATCGCCCTGTGCTCAGCCGAGTGGCCGTCTGGAGGTCATCTACCATGCGATTGAGGCGGTAGGCGTGTTCCACGATGATATCCATATAGCGACCAAGCGCGCCATCCTGAAGCGTCGGCCGTTTTGCGAGCTGCGCATAATTGATGATCGGATTCAGCGGACCACGCATCTCGTGCGCGACCATAGCCACAAAGCGGTCGTGCTGCTCTTGCGTCTGGGTCAGCTGACGATTCGCTTCGTCCAGTTCCTCCACCTTATGGCGAAGTTCCACGGTCGCCTGCTCGACCTGCTCTTGCAGGCGAGCGTTGAAGCCTCGAGCTGCGGCATGCGCCACCTCAAGCTCGTGCACGCGGGCGGCGAGCTCGTGCTGTAGCCGATGGCGTTCTAGTGCTCGCGCCACAGTAATGCGCAGTTCTTCCACATCCACGGGCTTCACGAGGTAATCGTAGACGCCACGACGAAGCGCGCGCAGGGCAGATTCCAGCGTGGCGTAGCCCGTCAACACCACCACCGTTGTAGCGGGGGTGGTGCGCTGCGCCTGGTCGAGCACGTCTTGACTCTTGGGATCGGCCTCGTCAAGATCCGCGAGCAACAGGTCGAACTCGCCGTCGGCAAGCGCGCTCAAAGCTGATGTACTGTCGGTGACAATTTGGACGCTTCGGCCATCGTGTCGTAGCACACCACCGAGGGTACTGGCCGTGCTCGTGTCGCCACCAAGGATGAGCACGCGCGCGCCTCCACTCGGGGCCGCTTCGGGCTTGCGTTGGGCCTTCGCGGGAAGGCTGCTCGGAGCGTTGTCCTGCATGCCGTTTTCCTCCTACACGCCAGGACGCCGGTCGCCCGTCAGCGCGCCACCGTGCATCGTATGACGTGCTCAACGCCATCGCCAATATGATAGGCCGAAAGGGAGGCGGAAACGAAGCCAGTTCCAGTGATATAATGCGCCGAGTGTGGGCAACGACGCTCACTCGTTTGCAGCATGCGCCGGGAGTATCGTCCTCTGGTGCGGAGCCCAAGGAGCGCAATGATGGACTTTTCGCTCAGTGACGAGCAGGAAATGATTCGCGATATGTGTCGGGAGTTCGCCGAAGAAGAGATAAAGCCTCGCGCCGAGGAATTGGACCGCACAGGCGCGTTCCCCTACTACATCGTGCGAAAGATGGCCAATCTCGGGCTGCTAGGATTGCCGTTCCCCGAAGAGTATGGGGGCGCAGGCGCTGACTTTCTCTCGTACTGTCTCGCGCTCGAAGAGATAGGACGCGGCGACGCTTCCGTTGGCATCACCATGGAGGCGCACACCTCGCTTGGAGCAACGCCATTCTATTTGTTCGGCACCGAAGAACAGAAGCAACAGTATCTCGTGCCGCTGGCGCGTGGCGAGCAGCTTTGGGCGTTCGGGTTGACGGAACCCAATGCGGGGTCCGACTCGGCCGGGACGGAGACGCGCGCGGTGAAAAGCAATGGGGTCTGGCACATCAACGGCGCGAAGAACTTCATCACCAATGCGGGCACCGATATGACCGGTGGCGTCACCATAACTGCAGTCACCGGCAGGCAAAGCGACGGCCACAAGCAAATCACCAACTTCATTGTCCCGCAAGGAACGCCGGGCTATCTCATCGGCAATCCATACCACAAGATGGGGTGGAAGGCATCAGACACCCGGCCACTGTCATTCGAGGATTGCCAGGTGCCCGACGCGAATCGTCTCGGCGACGAGGGGGACGGTTTCCGACAATTTATGTCAATTCTGAACGCCGGACGAATCGCTATAGCAGCCCTGAGCGTTGGTCTGGCACAGGCCTGTCTCGATGAATCTCTCAAGTATTCCCGTGAGCGCCAGCAGTTCGGCCGTCCGATTGCTGCCTTCCAGACGATACAGTTCAAGCTAGCCGATATGGCTACTGAGATTGAGCTAGCGCGCAACATGTACTATAAAGCAGCATGGCTGCACATGGAGGGGCGCCCCTACACGCGCGAAGCATCCATGGCCAAGTTGTTCGCGTCGGAAACGGCGAAGCGCTGCGCCGACCAGGCCGTCCAGATTCACGGCGGCTATGGATTCATGGACGAGTATCCCGTCTCGCGTTTCTGGCGCAACGTGAAGGTGCATGAGATTGGTGAAGGCACCAGCGAAGTGCAGCGCATCTTGATTTACAAGAACCTCTAGCCAGCGAACGCGCCTGCTGGCGGGGTCTGAGCGGGCGGAGGGCGCTGGCATGCGTACGACATTGCGATCTATACTTTTGCTCGGCTGTGCGGGATTCATCGTCTTGTACGTGCTGCAATACAGCGTGGCTCTGGCGGTGACCCCTCTTATCCTGCTCGTGAGCGCATGTGCTGGGCTACTGACCGCCAAATGGCTGCCCTGGGCGTGGTACGGACGCCAGTTCGCGGCGGGCGTGCGCGCTGGAATCCTGGCATGTGGCTTGTCCGCGGCGGGCGTGCTGCTCTCGCTGGTAGGCACTGGCCCGCACACCGTGTCCGGCATCGCCGACCGCTCGCGCTTGCTGGGAATCGACTTTTCTGGCTTGGTAACGAGCCTGGGCACCGCTGGCTGGTTCATGCCGTATTTCCTGCTCACCGCGTTCTTTGCGCTAGCGGGTGTTCTGCTGTCGGGTATTGTGACGCAGGTCCTTGGCTGGAGCAAGAGCGTTGCCACTGTGCGTGTTATCACCGCGGCGCACAATGCGGCATCTACGCTTCACCGGCCGCAAACTTGGGCTCCCGCGTCGAATAGCGCCCCATCTATCGGCGGCTACTGGAATTCCGTGCTGCCATCGGCGGGACAGATCTCGCAACCGGGGTTGCTCGCCGTCGGCGCAAACGCACCAGTGAGCAAAGCGTCGGCAGGTCGCATTGCGCCATCCAATGATATCGTCTCGCATACGCGAGGCGCCCATGACGACCTCCTGGACCAGCAGCCGGTCTATCTCGCCCCGCTGCCATACTTCGACTTCGACGAATTGGATTCGCCGCTGCCGCTCCCCGAGCCGCTCCCCGAGCCGCTCCCGATCCCGGCGTCGAAACCAGCTCCAGAGCCGATTCCAGCGCGCCGGACAAAATCGGGAGCCCAGCCAATGTTTCAGGGAATGACTGAGGACATCCGCCAGGCGCTCGATCGCTGGGATGCCACCCCGATACCGGAACCAGATGTGGAATCCGAGACACCCAAGAAATCGGCGGCCAAGCCAACTCCGTCGAGCAAGGCAAAGGTGCCGTCGAAGCGCACGCCTGCGCCATCCGCGTATCTGAATAGCGAGCCAGCCGCCGCACCGCGCCGCAGCCGCAAGAAGCAGCAGACACGCGACTGGCTCTGCTAGCGCCAAGTTATAACACGCCGATTCATCCCCAATTGCGCACGCGCACGAGCAGGAATCCCGTAGCGAGCAGCCAGAGCGCCAGCAGGATGAAGGCAAAGCTCGAGGTTGGCGTGGTGCCCTGCGCGGGACCAAGCGCGAACAGGACCGCCGTTGTCGCCTGCAGCGCGGCTGCAAGGACTCCCAGCCAGCCGTACCAGCGCGACAGCGGCTCCGAGCGGACGACACGCAGACTCACCGCGACGAGAAAGACGGTGAGGGCGATGCCACCGAGCACCCGTGAAAGCAACGTCTCAATGGCATAGCGCCCGGCATAGTCGAGCGCGATAGCCTGGCGCTGGCTCGCGCTGCTTGCTGTGACATAGTGGGATGCCGCCGATGCGCTGGTGAACATGCCGATGAAGAGCGCGAGGGCAAACAGGGCGAATCCGATGCGACCGGCCCAGAGCGCCACGCGCCCGCCATGTGGGTATTCGTGCCACAGCAGCGTTCGCAGCGGCCCCGGCAGGCCAAGCGCCAACAAAAACGGTATCACCTCCAAGACGCGGAACAAACGGCTCTCGGCGGGATGGGCGGCCGCCCATATCAACAGCGGGCCAAACTGCTGGCGCGCTACGACAGCGTTCACCGCCGTCAGGTAACCTGTGGGCGCAAGAACCAGACGCTGAAAGAGCGGCACGCCCACCAGCAATACCAGTCCCGCTAAAATCGCGTAGCCTCCACGCAATCGCATCCGCGTCAGTTCTTCGCTCAATGTGTTCTCCCGTGCTGGCACTCCCGACCCGATCAGACCCGTCACATCGTACCAGAACGCAGGGCTGGCAGAGCAAACGTTCCTTCGGTATAGTCGTATGAGTTGATCCCCCGCTGCAGCTTGTAGCGGATGCCCTGCGTGTAATGTCTCGGGAGGTGTTGCCATGCCGCGCGATCTGCCCCTGGCGAACGGCCATTTGCTGGTCAACTTCGACGCCAACTACGACGTGCGTGACATTTACTGGCCGCACGTTGGCGAACGCAATCATACCCAGGGACATGTCAATCACACCGGCATTTGGGTGGCAGGTACGTTTGCGTGGTTCGACGCGCCGGAGTGGCAGCGAACACTGCTGTACGAGCCGAATACCCTCGTAACAGCGGTCGTACTGACGCATCCGGCGCTGGAAGTCGCCGTCACGTGTACCGACGTAGTGGACTTCGACCGCGACATCTTCGTGCGAAAGCTGCGCGTCACCAATCACTCGAACGAGGCACGCGAGATTCGCCTGTTCTTTCACCACGACTGGCATCTGGGCGAGAGCGAGGGAGCAAATACCGCGTACTATCGGCCCGATTTACATATCCTCGGCGCCTACAAAGACTCCTGGAACATGATTTTGAATGGCTGTGTTGGCGGCGCGGATGCGGGCGCTCCGCATGGGGTGGGCCAGGGCAGGGTGGGCATCTTTGCCTGGGCGACGGGCTATAAAGAATTCAACGGCCAGCAGGGCACATGGCGTGACGCGGAGGACGGCGTGCTCGAAGGCAATCCGATCGCGCAGGGATCCATCGACAGCACCATTGGATTCGCTCTCGGCGAGGTGGCCGCAGGGAGCGACGGCTATTGTTACCACTGGCTCTGCGCCGCCCACAAATTCAAAGAAGCCTGCAATCTCAATCGTATGGTTATCAAGCGCGGACCCGAATCCTTCATTCAGCGCACGCGCGACTACTGGCGGCTCTGGGTGGAGAACAAGCCGCTCAACGCAGGCAATCTACCGCAGCCGCTAATCGATCTCTACAAGCGCAGTCTGCTCGTCATGCGCTCACAGATCGACGATGGCGGCGCGATCATCGCGGCGACCGACGGCGACGTGTGGGCGTTCGCCAGAGACAGTTATGCCTATATGTGGCCGCGTGATGGCGCGTTGGTGGCCAACGTCCTGAGCCACGCGGGCTATAGCGACGCAACGGGAGCGTTCTTCCATTTCTGCTCGGACCACATTACCGACGATGGCTATCTGCTGCACAAGTTCACCCCGGCGGGCGACCTTGGCAGCAGCTGGCAGCCGTGGATGGATAAGCAAGGAAACCTGGCATTACCTATCCAGGAAGATGAGACCGCGTTGGTCATCTACTCGCTGTGGCAGCACTACACGCTGTTCCACGAGATCGAGTTCATTCGTCCGCTGTACCGGCCCCTCGTCACCGCCGCCGCCGATTTCATGTGCGCCTTCCGGGACGCTAAGACGGGGCTCCCGCTACCGTCGTGGGATCTCTGGGAGGAACGGCGCGGCATCCACGCGTATACACTCGCCGCGGTCTACGCCGGATTGATGGCGGCGTCACACTTTACGGAAGCGTTCGGCGAGCTTGAGCGGTCGTCGCGCTATGCTAGTGTGGCAGCGGAGATCAAAGCGGCCACCACCCGCTATCTCTGGCACAATGACGCAGGGAGATTCGTGCGCACGCTCTACGTCGAGCCCGATGGCACAATGACTCCAGATATGATCATTGACGCCAGCCTGACGGGCCTCTACCAGTTCGGCATGTTCGACCCAGCGAGCGACGAGATCAAGAAGACTATGCAGGCAGTTGAGCAGCGGCTCACTATCAAGTCTGAGGTTGGCGGTGTCGCCCGCTACGAGAACGATTACTACCATCAGGTAAGCCAGGATGTCGACAACATTCCGGGCAACCCCTGGTTTATCTGCGCCTGTTGGCTCGCCGAGTACAAGATCGAATCGGCCAAAACCATCGACGAGCTCGGAGACTCGCTTGTCTGGCTGGAGTGGGTACAATCCCACGCACTACCTAGTGGCGTGCTCGCCGAACAAATCAACCCAATGACGCATGCGCCGCTGTCGGTTTCGCCCTTGACCTGGAGCCACGCCGAATATGCCGGGGCAATTCGCTGGTACATTGGCCGCTACAAGCATCTGACAAATATTGGCGCCTCGGCGCCAGCATCCTCCCCTCCCGTGGCCTAAGGATGCGCCATTTTGGGCCATCCTATTGTGCGGACAGCGCAAGATTGTTTCAATAGGCTTCAGCGGCTGCGGACTCGGATCACAAGGACGATCCATCGCATAGCTGCTGGAGGTGACCCATAACTCGTGCCATCGGCTTGGTAGCAGCCTCGAAGCGCCGCCGTGGGGGCGTCGCCCGCGCTCGGGAGCAGTTTGATCTGTCGCCCGTGTTTCGCCGCGCCCGCGACTATTGCGATCGCGCCTACAGCGAATGGTATGTCTTGAGCACGGTCTACCTGCTCGCTCAGCCGAACCAGGTTATCGGCGCCGACGAACCAGCACTGCGCGTGATGAATCCCGCCAAGCGCGCCGCCTGGGCGGAAGCGATTGCCCAGCAGCTACGCCAGCGTGTCGCCCGTAGCGCCGAACCAATCACCTTCATCGTCTACGCCAGCCAGCAATATGCCGAGTCGTTGATGCGCGCCGCGCCGGATCTGACGTTTGAGTCACCGCTGACTGGAAAGACGTTTGTGGAACGACTGCACTGGTACGACGATAGGCTACGCATTCGGCCGCGGATGCTGACAGTCGGCGCGCCAATCTAGTCCAGGAAAGAACGACGTCCAGCGGCATATTCGCCGAAGCGCTTGAGTTCGCCCCAACACCGCAATGAGTTAGGCAGGCAGATCTCGATAGTCACGTGGAACTTCAAGCGATCCGATATAGCCCAAAAAGGCCCCTTGGCAATTGCTGACAACCCCGGTAAAATACCTGCGCTCGTGGCAGCGGGAAGAAACACCGCGTCACGGCGAAAGGGATACATTCATGCCTGTTGTCACCAGTGTCATCAACCTCAAGGGCGGGGTTGGCAAAACGACGATTACGCTTGCGCTCGCGCACTTTCTGGCGATCGAACACCATAAGCGCGTGCTGGTCATCGATCTCGATCCGCAGACGAACGCGACCGTCAGCCTGATTCCTGAGCTGGAGTGGAAGGCACGCGATGAATCCGGCCGAACGCTCTTTCAACTATTCGCCGATCTCGTCAAAGGCAGCAAGCGCTTTCACGCGGACGATGCCATCGTACGTAATGTCTCGAATATTGGCGGCGGCGTGACCGGGCTCGATCTGTTGCCATCCAGCCTCGGCCTCATCAAGATCCAGGACCGCGTCACGCAATTGACCGACTTCGAGCATTTCTCACGCGGGCCGATCTACGGGCTGCGCGACGCGCTCACGGACTTCTTGCCCTACTACGACTACGTGCTGGTAGATTGTCCGCCGTCACTCGGCATTGTCACACTCAACGGCCTGGCTATCTCGAACACCTACCTGATTCCTGTCGTGCCCGATATTCTCTCGGTGCTGGGCATCCCACCCATTCTCGACCGTATCGACCATTTCGCGTCATCGACGCGGCACAACATTCGCGCACTCGGCATCATCATCTCCAAGATTCGCTCGCAGACCATCCTGCACAATGAGATGGTGCAGCGGCTGCGCGACGATTTTCTTGACCGGCGCTTCCCGCTCGTCTTCGACACGATGATCCCGGAATCAACGCGCATCGCGGAGGCGGCGGACGTGATGGCGCCTGTCAACACGCTGCAACAGAAATATGGCGGCGGTTCATACGAGTATCTGTCATCGCTGACGAGGGAGTATCTGAACCATGTCGCGCGGTAAATCACCCGGTGGCGGCGACGAGGCAGAAGCCGCTGGAAAGCTGTTACGCGAGTTGGCCGAGCGCGCCGAACGGGACCCGGCCTTCGGTGCGCAGGTCGCCGCCGCAGTGCGAGCGAGTGGCTTGCTCGATGTCACTCAAGCGCCAGAAGCTCCGCGGGCAAAGTCTGCGGCAACATCGAAACACACGCGCGCTGACATCAGCGAGATACCCGATCCGTTCCACTTATTCCGCCAGCATGGCGACGCGGGGCTGCGGGCACGGCTCGAGCAGTTAGACATCGCGGCATTGCGGCAGGTCGTGCGAGCGCATCGGCTCGACCCGGCGCGTATCTCCGCCCGCTGGACGAATCGCTACCGCGTCGTTGCGCTCATCGTCGACCAGGTACGCGCCCGCAGCAATCACGGTCGCGCCTTCGAGCGTGTTTAAGAGGACCGCTGCACTGCAACTCGGCGGAATTACGCGCTCACTTCATCCGGCTCTTCCGCTGTTGACTCCAAGCCGGCTGGTGCCAAAGCTGGAGCGACTGCTGATGAAGTCTCGCGATGGCGGCGTTTGAGGAACGGGCGCTCGACGAACTGGTACGACAGGTACGCGACGAGAAACACGCCAGCGAGCACGACAATCAAGGGCAGATGGGCAAATAGCGGCACGTCGCCGTGGATGATGGGCAGGTGCCACAGGTACAGGCTGTATGAAATGAGGCCAATTGTGCGCATCGGCGCGAACTCGAACGGATATCGAATCCACGAGCCGCCCCACAGTATCGCCAGCACCATTCCGCCGAATCCCAGGCCCACCAGTAATGGATAGCCTATCTCCTGTGCGCCCCACTGCATCCCAGGCACTACCATCACTCCAGCGAGGTCGACGCGGGGTATCGCCAGCGCCATGCACCCCACAGTGACAGCCAGCGCGGCGAGTCCAAGGAGCCGAATCTGCCGCGTCGTAAGCATTTTCCGCTCGATGCTGAGCACATAGAGCAGCGCGCAGAGCATGCCAACCGCGAAGACCTCCAGATACTTGCCTTGCATGCCAAACGTGGCCATAACGAAGATGCCACCAGGCGAGGTGGTAATTGCCTGACTGGCTGGCAGAGAGGCGATGACGAGCGTATCTATCAAACGTAGGACGAGTGCGAGCGCGATCAACACGAGGATGCCACCCGCGATACGCGACGGCGACCGCCGTCTGCCACAAACGCGCGCCACGAGCAGCGCCATCAGTGGGAGCAGTACATAGAATTGCGCCTCGACCGCGAGAGTCCAGAACGGACCGTTGTAGTCGCGATTGAACTGCGGAAACGAATCGTTGACAAGAACAATGTGCGCCGCTACATCGCCCGGGCTAAATGGGACATGCCGCACCAGCAACTTCAGCGCCACCAGTATCGCCAGACAGACCCAGTACGCGGGTAAGATGCGGAGCGCGCGCCGACGGTAGAAGCGGCGAGCGGATGGCAGCGGACTTGAGTCGAGCAAAGCACGCACGTACGGCAGGAAAAGCAGAAAGCCCGATAGCACGAAGAACAGGTCGACACCGGTCGAAAGATAATACCAGGCGTGATTGACCGCGATACTCAGCGGAGTGTATTCGAACTGAATGAATAGCAGCGTATGAAAGATGACAATGCTCAACGCCGCCACCGCGCGCAAACCGTCAAGCGCCCGAATTTCCTGCGGGCCATTATCCATCGGCCGAATAGCTGCCATGAAACGCCGACGCATCGTCGGCACCGGTACCGCATTCCCAAGGCTCTTCACCGACAAAATCATCAACTCCTGTTAGTAGCATGTACTTGGCCTACCAACCAAACTGCCTATTTTATGTAACCGCTCCATCGTGCGCATGTCATTGGGTCGCTCGCAATCCCCGCGCCACCAAACAGCCCATATGTCCTGGCAAGCGACCGTCCTGACAATCGCTGTTGTCGGGCTCCCGACCTGGTGTCGTCTCGCCGCCTACGTCGAAGGAAGGGGCGCTCGATCAATTGATAGGAAACGTAGGCAACGAGGAACGCGCCGAGCACGCGACCAATAATCGGTATCCCTGCAAAGAAGGGTATCGTCGCGAGAATTGCCGGATCGTGCCAGAGATAGAGGCTGTACGAGATGTGGCCAACGAACCGCATGGGACGCGTTTCGAATGGCCAACGGATGACATGTTTGCTCCACAATACGGCCAGAAGCAGCGTCGCACATCCGACGCCTACCACAAGCGGGTAGACGAGCTCACCGATTCCCCACGGCTGGCCCGGTGCGAACATGGTGCCGCAAAAGCGCACATTCAGCACCGCCACGACATATACCGCCAACGACACGCAAGCGACCAACCATGCCAGCCGCCACCGGAGGGCGCGCGACAGCCCATCGAACTCGACCGAGACAATGTAGACGACAGCGGCAAGCATGCCCATCAGAAAGACTTCGAGATACTTGCCTTGCATCCCCATGGTCAGCAACACAAACATACGCGCGAATCCGTCGTTCGTGGTCGCCGGGAGGCTGCTCGTGATGGCAATGTCAACGCCGCGCAGCGCAAGCGCCAACGCAACCAAAATCAGAATGCCACTTATCAATCGGCGCGGCGACCGCGACGAGCGCATCATCCAGGCAAGGGCGGCTGCCAGCGCGGGCAGCAACAGGTAGAACTGCACCTCGACGGCGAGCGTCCAGAAGGGCCCTTCAAACTCGCGGTTGAACGCGGGGAACATATCGTGAATCATGAGCAGATGCGTCAGCACTGCCCAACCAGAGAGCGGAATGGCGTGGTCAGTGGCCGAGAGCCATACGAGAACTGCCAACGCCACCAGGTATGCGGGTAGGATGCGGAGCGCCCGCCGCTGGTAAAACTGTACTGTGCCCGGCAGCGGACGGCCGCACAGCATGGCACGGGCGAATGGCAGAAAGAGCAGGAACCCAGAAAGCACGAAGAACAAGTGTACGCCGGTTGGCAGATACCAGAAAATGTTCCCGAGAACGTGGCTCACCGGAGCAGCCTGAAAGTTGGACTGATGCAACGCGTGAAACAGCACGATGCTCAACGCTGCCAGCGCGCGAAGGCCATCCAGCGCGCGAATCTCTACTACACCGTTGTCTAGTGGTTTCAATCGTTGCACGAGCCGCGATCGGCTCAATCGAGCTAACACC